>DRHD01000104.1 GCA_011049795.1 Porticoccus sp. | reverse complement strand
GCATTACACAATGGGAACCGATCTAGCCTTCAAGCAACGCCCTTTCATCGGAACCAACTTCTCTATACCTGCCGGCTTGAAAGCCAACAAAGAATATCGGTTACTATATCGAGTAACGATGGCAGGCTTCCTTGATTTGCCGTTATCAATGAGTACAACAAATATATTCGCCGAACACCTTGCTACAGAACAACAAAGAATTGGTATTTATTACGGCATAGCCATCATCATGGTGTTATACAATTTGATGATATTTTTATACAGCAGGGAAATTTCATATCTTTTCTATGTTTTGTTTATCAGCTCGCTGGCAATCTTTTTAGCCATTATTGAAGGCAGCGCCTTTCAGTATTTATGGCCAAACCATCCTCAATTCAACCTCTATGCACTACCGCTTTTTTCTGGGTTAGCACAGTTATTTGCTACTATTTTTACCGGGACATTCCTCAATATTCGCTCTCAAAGCCGGCGATTATTTCTAGCGCTGACAGCCACTGGAATATTAAACATAGTCGTCGTTATCAGCGCCATCATCTTTAGCGCCGATACCGCATTTTCTATCTCCGCAATATCATCCGTCATCACGTTCCCGATGTTATTATTTTCGGGCGCTTACATGTGGTACAAGCGTCAATTTTTGCTGCATCTAGTACGTCATTAATTGTCCCTAATAATGCAAGGCCAGATTGATAGATGACATTATTGAAGTGAATGGCTTGCCGATCAGTTAGATAATCCTTAAGCAGTGTTGACATGCCTAGTATGCCATTCATAGGCGTTCTTAGTTCATGGCTAATTTGGGCAATAAATTGTGTTTTTGCTTCGCTTTGCGCTCGGGCTTGTTCTTCTTGACGGGCAATAAAATCTATGCGAGCGGCAAGGGCAAAAGCGAGTAAAGCCATCTCGACGGTACTGGCAATTCGAAACATTTCCCATACGTCATTGATTTCCCACGTCACTAAGCCCAGTGCAATAAAAGTAATCCATACACAAAAGAAACACAGCATGGCCCAGGCAATAGTAAAGAAGCGAGCATAAAATTGACCCGACAAACTAGAAATTGAAAAACTACCCTTCAGCCTACGGGTACTTTGTGAACAGTCTCTCTATGTGATTGAGCCCCAGGCGATGATTAAGTCTCTAATCATCGATTGTGACATCGATGACAAAATCCCTTTAACCGTACAGGGAGACCCCAACAGAATCAGACAAATTTTACTCAACTTTTTAAGTAATGCAGCAAAATTTACTGACAACGGAACCATTACGTTAAGCGCAAAACCCACTAAAAACAACAGAATAAAAATCGCAGTTAGCGATAGTGGCTGTGGTATTCCCGACGAAGAAAAGGACGTGCTATTTTCACCCTATTCACAACACGCATCCAACAAAATAAAAAGCCAGGGTACAGGGCTAGGGCTTTATATTTGCAAAAAACTGATTGCGGCCATGGATGGTAGCATTGGACTAGATAGCAAGGCAGGAGAAGGCTCAACATTTTGGATCGAACTCCCCCTACCGGAATCTAAAGACACACCCGTGCCTTTAGCCGGACAACTGAATGAATCAGTCCTTCCGAACAGAAATAAAAATGAGAACCTTAATATCTTAGTCGCGGAAGATAACGCTGCAAACCAACTCGTCATAGAAAAACTGTTACAAAAAATGGGGCATAAAGTCGAAGTGGTCGTAAACGGACAAGAAGCAGTGAACGCCATTATCAATGGCAATAAACTTTACGATCTGATTTTAATGGATTGCGAAATGCCGATCATGGATGGCTATATTGCCTGTGAAAAAATCCGACAATTTGAACAGTCAACAGACTCAACACCCATTCCTATTATCGCGTTAACTGCCCACGCCATGAAACAATATAGAGAAAAATGCATTCAATCGGGAATGAATGAAGTGCTGACAAAACCGGTGCGCGCGTTGAGTTTACAACAAACCTTAAGACGCTATTCGAAACTAATCAGACCGGAGATAAAGCAATAGAACTGGTGGTTTCAGCCAGTAACACCGAATGGTTCTTTCTTAAACTAAAAACTCTTTGGTAGGGTGGAACTGAGCTTGCCCCATGAGGGCCTGCCCCGCGACTGAAAGGAGTGTCTTGGGTACCGAAGGGAATGTTGTGGGTATGACCGCAGGAAATGTTTTGGGTACGTTCCACCAAGGTTAATACGTTCGGCCAATTACTTCGGCGGCATTGCCAGTTCTGGTGGATCACGATCCACCCTACGGTCCAGCTCCAACCTTAATGCCGTAACAGCTTTTTACAAACCCGGCGAGTCTTCAATAATCCCCAGCATCAATTGTGCGGAATCAATATAGGTTTTTTCGCTAATAAATGCGTGTTGCGTGCCGGTATATAAATCACGAAATGCCCGTTCCAATCGGCTACCTTCACGAATAGCACTGGTGCCCGCCGCCAAGTGCGCCCACTGCACAATTTCACGGCTCGCCTCAGTCGCGTAAGTCGCCGCCATCCGCATATCGGCGCGCATCCCAGGTGTTAACTCGGCACCCTCAGCAATTTGTTTTTCAACATCGCCAAAGGCTTGTTCTACCAATAGCTTTGCTGCCCGCCACATCGACTCATGATGTGCGAGGTTACGCTGAAAAGTGGGTTTATTGGCCAAGGTGGTGGGATCACCCATACGCGTTTTTTCTTTAGCCAACGTGACCACATCATCAATCATGCTCCGTGATACACCCAGGGCCCAGGAGGCATGACCACAGGCCGTCAATGGCATTACCCCCATGTTATACATATGGCCGCCACGTTTAGCCTCACGGGTAAATAACGGATAGACACGATGCTCAGGAACAAAAACTTCCTGCACATTGTAATCGTAAGAGCCAGTACCCTTTAAACCTTGCACATGCCAGTTGTCGGTAAAAGTAATATCATCGCGGGGGAAAACGGCGACGTACATTTCCGGCATACCGGTGTCGTCAATTTTCATTTCACCGTCGTACAATGGCATAAAACCACCCACCACATATTCAGAATGCCCCGTACCCGAACCAAAATTCCAGGCACCTGTCACTTTATAACCACCTTCTACTTTGTCACCGGTACCATTGGGAAAAAACTGTCCGCCCATGGTGACGCGATTATCATTGGCGGTAAATACTTCGGCATAACCTTCATCCGGTAAATAAGCCGCGCAAAATGCCGCCGATGGAAAGTTGGCAATACCAATCCAACCGACAGATCCATCCTGCCGCGCCAACTCAATCCAGGTTTCAATTAATTCAGCAAAGCAGGGCTCAACCCCACCCGCAATGGAAGGATTCATCCAGTTCATTAAGCCACTGTCCCAAAGCGCATCAACAGTTTGTGAGGGTAAGGTGCGATTTTTTTCCGCGGCGGCGGCATTATCAAGCACGACCTGCTCAACAGCTTTGGCCATAGCCAAACCCGGGCTTTGATTAGTAGAACTCATAAGATGCCGCCTATATTTTATTTACTAGAAGACGATGACTATATAGGTTTTTATGGCACGATGTTATTACCAGAAAGTTAGGTAATAACCTACAACGGAGCTTGGCCGAGAGGGTGTAAGGCTTTATGAATCAGATGACTGACGGTGCAATCATTCTCTTTGTTGATCCAATACTCTGGCCGGTAATATCACAATAACGATACAGCCGATTAACGTTATCGCAGCGATATTAATTAACATGCCATAATTATTTTCACCCACGACTAACGCCGCAACCAATGGTCCAGTAGCCAGCCCCATCTTAGAGGCAAAACCACCCAGGGCCGCCATTTGGCCACTGCTATCAAACTCCGAACACATCCCTAATAAATAAGAAATGACAAAGGCCCAGGTAATACCCACGCCAACATTGGCAATCCAGTACATGGATTTCTGATCACTATAATGCAAAATCCAGGTACCGATAACGGTCAGTACTGTCGCAATCACAATCGGTATAACGCGGCCGTAGCGGGTCGATAACACAATCACTAACACAGAGCCGATAATCGCAATCCAGGCAGCAACCCCCAAAGTTGAGCTAATAAAATCCATTTCCAGGCCATAGTTTTTACCCATGCCAATAATGTATGCATAGACTCCCATATTGGCAGCCTGGAATAAAAACGTTGCCAGCAAAGCCATGATCAATAATTTAACCTGAATACCACCGCCCTGCTCAGCCGGTGTAACCGCTTTTTCAATCACCGGGTAGTCATCCAGAAACGGCAGCATCAACAAGGTCACTACACTAAAAGCCACCAGCGATAAAAACAATACCGAGGTACCATACTCCGGCACCAGACCGGGCAAATACATTAAACCCACTCCGCCAAAACCAAACTGCACCGTTAACAAATAACCAAACGTGCGATCCGCCTGCGTGGTACGGGCAATCACTGAAAAACCAATACCTACCAACATCCCGCCAATAAAACCATGACAAAAACGTACCGCAATCAGCTCATTCGCTGAAGTTAAATAAATAGAAAAAATATCTGTCGCGATCAAACCTAGTAACAGGCCTAGCGAAACAGGTTTCCAAGCTATTTTTTTAACAATAAAGACTGCCGTGAGGGCGCCCAAAGCCGCACCATAGACATTAGCCGAGCCAACAAAACCAGCCTGTTGATTACTAAAGCCCAAACCATCAATCAAACCATTCACCAGCGCAGGCATAATATTGACGTAGAACAAACCGGCAGTGGCAAGGAAGGCCAATAAAATACGAGCTATTTCACCATTCGGTGAAGCCACCGGAAAACGTTTGGAGCTACTACTTGCGGCGGCGGCTTGATCGGTCATTATGATTCACTCAAATTTGTTATTTCAAATATAACAGCTATTTTTTATAGCTCTACAGTAGCAGCTTGTATCATTGCGAGTAGAGCCAGTTAAAACTTAAGGATAAGGCCAGAATGGCACTTACTTAAGGCTGTCATTCCCGCGCAGGCGGGAATCTAGAGCGGCCCGAAGGCCGTAACCCCTGGATTCCCGCCTACGCGGGAATGACGAAATTAATTTAAATTGCTAAGTAAGTGCCATTCAGATAAGGCCAGATTGTTTTCATTCACAAAAGGCGCGAATGCTATTGGAGGCCTTTGCAGCCTCTCGCCAACTAAACTTGCCGCTATCACTGAAATAATAATACACCGTATCATTAGGCATCATTACCACATTGATGCCACCGTAACCGGTCATAAACGGTAGCCATGTTGCTGTTTTGCACGCCAAAAAGGGCTGTGCATTATAAGCCCAGAAACCGTTCTTATAGCGAAACCCCGTATTGGCCGCAGGCAGTCCACGATCAGCAGGGTTTCGCTGTAACGCTGCTTCTAACATCGGTTTGTCCAGCAGTCCATTGAGATAACTCTGCTGATCATTAATAGCCACTGCCATACGCGCGATATCATCATGATGTAGCGTTAAACCAAAACCGGTTAGCGCTTGTGAAAAATCATCATAACTGCGCACGGTGGTGGCTGTCACCGGGCTTAACTGTAGTGGCTGCCACAATTCAATAAAAATATCGCTAAAGCTATCGGCATGCTTATTCATTTTTTTCTTAATAAAATTATTCATCGCTGTACCCAGTATGTAGGTATCACTCGTGTGATAAACCCACTTAGTGCCCGGTACTGATTGCCTCAACATAGTGTTACAGGCGTAATCGATTTTTTCAGTATGAGTTTCTGGAATAAAAAATTGAACGTCCTTTTCTTTTGACCACTCATCTATTCTATCTTTAGCCGATTGATAATTTCCTGTCGTCATATTCAGCGTCTGTTCAAAACTCACATCAGCCCAGCGGCCGGAGGCTTTACAGGCAGGCACATAGTCAGCGATCTTTAGCGCTTTAGTACCTGGATATTTTTTCTCTAAATACATCAGCCCCATGCCAGCAAAAATGGATTTCGCCAAAGAATAAGAAGGGATATCCAAAACCTCACAGTAGGGATAGCTACCATAACGCGTTTCACAGCCGCCGACATAGTTAGTGCCATCAATCACAAAACCAAATACGGTCATGTCCCCCGGTTTAATCAGATCAACGCCACCAAATTGTTTGAGATTAACCACGGGATAATCCACAGCTAACTGAGCAATTGATTTTACCGGTAAGC
Organism: Porticoccus sp.; assembly: GCA_011049795.1. The sequence goes on along the minus strand of DRHD01000104.1, from coordinate 2,984 downwards.
GATTGGCAATTTCCTGTTGATGGTTCGCTATCACCTGCCACGCATCATCAACCGTTGACGGCATATATTTCGCCTCGAACAAACCCCATAGATCAAACTTAAAATATAAACAAGTTTCACTAACCACTTGGTAGGCAAGCTTAGAAATACTGCCGTCGGTTTTAAACAGAAAACTCATCACGCCATTGTGAGTACAGTTAGCATTGCGCTCTTGCAAACTAAAAGGGATAGCCGCGCGACTATAGCCTTTATCTCCAGCCTCCTGCCAAACACGGCCCGGCTCCAGAATATATTCCCAGTGGGGATGGCTATTTTTTATCGCGCCGCGCTGCACCGGGATTAAATACTGGCCGGACTGTACAAACTCAAAATCAAAGGCAGGCAGTTGCGTTATTTCCCGCTCTTTCCTCGAAGAGAAATTATAATCATCACGAAACACACGTATCGAGCTACGATGATTATCCTCAGTAAACACCAGACGCCCTTGAAACTGGTTTTTTGGTGCTGAAGTATTATCAGTAAAAGCAAAGGCACCCATCGAAACGGGCTGCTTTATCTCATTCGCAGAGAACAAGCTGTCAGCAGTTAATTGCTGGCGCGCATCATCAACGGCCACTACCTGACTCGCTGCAACAGCGAACAGAGCACAAGCGATCCCGCGATATAAATAGTTTTTCAGCATACGATACGATAAAACGCTTTGCTTTGACTCGATCCCGGCCGGATAAAAAGTGCTCTTTGCGACAAATCCATGAGCACCGAAAACACCGTACCGACATTACCAAAGTTAGGGGTTGTTGAGGCGCTATAGGGTCGACAAATGGAATTCAAACCTTCACTCTGATCCAACATCAACGTGGTAAATCCCTGCATATCGGCGGCGTCATCAAGCAGTCTATTGGCACAGCGGTATCGATCATGGGTAGAGGGAAACGCCTCAACCGTGTTCAAGGCAGTATCGGCCAAATAATGATTAGTATGAACCAGCAAACCTTTTTGCAGCGGTAATTCAAAATGCCTGTCCCCGGCAAACTCCACACTTAAATAATCACCTTCGCTATTGGCGACTAAAACATGACTGGCCTTGCCCACACTGACCCGGGAAATTAGCGCTTTAACCTCGACCATCGATTTACAATCAAGAATAGCTCGCAGAAGAATATGAACCGGAAGACCATTTATTTTTTTATTAATTTTTAAAATATTCAAACACACACCAAGCCCAGCGCTGTTCATACCAATCTTGCCGATGATACCTGGCTCAGTCAGCATACTGATACGATGGCCATCGTCATACTCTATATTCAGCAGTGTCACCAGTGGTTCTAAGGTTTCCGACCAATCCCAGTTTTGCGCCAACAAGCTAGAGGACTGATTAAAAACCGTCGTGCATTCGGGGATAGAAAGATTGTTGAGTATTTCCGAGCGGCTGTTGAGGGCGTAGATGTAACGATTGTCCAGGCCGGCACCTTCGGCGACAGCCTCTATCTCCTGACTGTAACGAGGATTGAAATCTGCAATGATTTGTTTGAATGTTTCCGCTTGCTTAAATAACTTTGATTCCGGAAGATTAAACAAAGACAGGTAATATTCCAGCGTTTTCTCAATGCGGTCTTTTAACTGATAGCCATGTTGAAAGCCGATATCTTCAGGGCTGCCTCGTAATACAACTTCCTTAAAGCGGCCATCAGTCATCAATACCGATTCCGGCCTGTAGTAAAATATCTTTTACTGGCTGTAATTGCTTTTCGTATCGACGCCACTTCCCAACTGAAGAAGTGTACACCGGCTGGCGAACTTGCGCAGCACTGGCTGTCGTTGAAGCCTGAGTATTTTGATGGAAACTCAAACACTGATCTTCCCACTCCAATTCACAAAACCCCAATAAAGCACGAGATTGCGTGTCTATATCAGTAACCAGATCCTCATAATTTACAGTATGAATAATACCTGGCAACACACGGTTCCAATGCTCCATTAATTGCTGATAAGCCACATAGTAATGAGCCAACTCCTCCAGATCATAGGAAAAGGGATAGACATCTTCAAACAAAGTTTTATAGATTGCGTAACAGGTATCTAGTGGGTGTCGTTTGAGATTAATAATTTTTGCATTGGGTAGCGCCAGATGAATTAATCCAGCATATAGATAATTGAATGGAAGCTTATCGATAAACCTCTCACAGTGTCCCGTCATCGGCCGAGTGCTCTCCACATAGTATTTACCCAAATCCTTAAACGACAAACTGGCGGTTAGCTCAACCAAGTCTTCTCGAGATATATTTCTATCTTTCGCACTCCGCTTGACTAACTGCATCATTTCCACAGAAAAATTCGGCAACTCCCCCGCCGCTGACACAGAAGAATGGCTACCAATAATTCGTTCTACTAAAGTGGTGCCCGTACGCGGCATGCCGATAATAAAAATGGGCTCGGCATTGTCACAGCCCGCTATTTTTCCTTCAAACATGTCCGACTGGTAAACCTGTTGTATTTTTTTAATCGTTGCAAGATCATTTTGAGCGCTGTATTGCATATGCTTACGGCGAATATCGGCCCCTTGCTGTAAACTCTTAAAAGCACTTGAAAAATTTTCAATATCTTCAAGCTCTTTTGCTAAAGCGTAACTGATCTTAACATGACCCTTAGGGGGCTTAATGCCTTGCTTGATTAAGACCGACAAGGAATCAATATGGTTACTGTCTTTAGTTTGTCTTTTCAGATCCGAGCGCAAATAATGTGCGTCGTAGTCTTGCGGGTTTAACTCAATCACTTTCTGCAAACTTTTGTCTGCGCTTTCAAAATCACCCAAAAATCGCTGTACTGTCGCGAGATTGTAATAGTGACCCGCCTCTTTTGGTTCCAGCTCTATAGCCCGCTTATATTGCTGTAATGCCAGATCATTGCGATCGGATCTGAAAAGACAAACTAAAGACAGTAACCATATTGATTCCTTGTCGGTCTTAATCAAGCAAGGCATTAAG
>DRHD01000103.1 GCA_011049795.1 Porticoccus sp. | reverse complement strand
GGTTAACTTCCGGCCCTGCAGGCGTAAAGTATCCTTCTGTTGGTTGATTCCATGCTAAGAAATAACCTTCTTTAAAGGCCTGCACATCTAATGTGTCCCCGAAGGCCGATATCTCACCGAGACGCCCCATGTAGTCCGTAATATTTGGATAGACACGAATAAAGTTTTTATTCAAACGATACAGCGAATGATAGGCCGCATCGAAGCGAGCCAAATGCGGATAGGCATGCACATCTGCGAGCGTGAGTTGATCGCCTGCAATATAAGCGCCTGTCTCACCAAGTCGTTTATCGAGTTTAGTTAAATAGGTAAACACCATTTCGAAATATAATTGGTATGTAGCTTGGTCTTTTGCAAATCCTGTTCGATAGATAGGGGTGATTAACTTATCAGACAATTCGTTAATTAATTCACCAATTAGCATCTGTTTATCTGTTGGATAAAGTGTTGAGTACTCGAAGCGCTGTGTTGCTACTTGATCGAATTGGCGAATGATTTCTGATGATTCATTATTTACGATGGTATTGGTCTTTGTATCAAACAAGACCGGTACCGAGGCACGACCGAGATAATCGGGTGCAGCGAGTTTATAGATGCCGGGTAGTCTATTTATGTCTGCAATTGGACTAGCTGCGCTATCGACACTTTCATAACGCCCGCCGAGATCCCAGCCATGCTCTGTCTGTATTGCGCCGGCTATGGTGAGGCCGATATGATCGGTCAGCCCCGTTAAGGCACGCATGATTTCAGTGCGATGGGCAAAGGGACAGACTTTTGAGGTAAATAACCAATAGCGACCTTTTTCAAAGGGATAGTCTTCACTGCCTAATTCATTATGGAAACTGGTTATCTCCACATGGCAAATTTCATTAGCACTCACTATCTATCTCCGTTGCTGACAGGCATCAGCTTGACTCATTGGCCGACCTAAGTCGATTGTGTTTGCTGATATTAATCCATGCCTGTCTGCTATTGGGCCATTTTTAATGGACTGTTTCATATAATCCGGAGCGGTAGTTCCCTACCTGCGAGACCCAAACACGGGCGAGGGTTTTCTTGAGCAAGGGGGTGTTATCGACTATATGTTTAAACTCAGCGCCGTAATTACGTGAGGCAGCTCGCATGGCCCGTAAAAAACTGGAATTCCCCGGCACAGATGGACTGACTATCGCCGGATTGCTGGAAATACCTGAAAAAAACCCGCAGGCCTTTGCGCTTTTTGCCCATTGTTTCTCCTGTGGCAAAGACGTAGTGTCGGCGTCTCGCATTGCCCGCGCCTTGGTGGCTCGGGGTTACGCCGTTTTACGTTTTGACTTCACCGGGCTGGGCAGTAGCGATGGTGATTTCGCAAACTCCAACTTCTCCTCCAATGTAGAAGACCTGGTGCATGCGGCGGACTACCTGCGCGAGCACTACCGGGCGCCCACACTGCTGATTGGCCACAGCCTAGGTGGTGCGGCGGTATTGGCGGCAGCCCACGCAGTACCTGAGGCGGTGGGAGTAGTCACCATTGGTGCACCGGCTGACCCGGAACATGTCATCAAGCAGTTTGCCTGCGATGTGGAATCTATCAAGGCGAATGGCCTGGCCGAAGTCAGTCTGGCTGGTCGCCCTTTTACTATCAAAAAGCAGTTTCTCGATGACCTGGCAACACATAACCAGGAAGAAAAAATTGCTCACCTGAATAAAGCATTGCTGGTTTTCCATTCGCCCGTGGACCTGACTGTTTCCATTAACGAAGCCGAGAAAATTTATACAGCGGCAAAACACCCAAAGAGCTTCATCAGCCTGGAAAACGCCGATCATATGCTAACCAAACCCCATGACTCGGAGTATGTAGCAGCGACGATCGCCGCCTGGGCCAGTCGATTTGTGAGCGACAGCGAGATCGTCGAACAACAGTCCAGCGGCCTGGACAAGGGCAGGGTGATGGTCGTGGAGAAGAACAAGAATTTCACCCGCACCGTGTTATCCGATAGCCACGTCTGGTTGGCTGACGAACCGAAAGCCGTGGGCGGGGATGATCTGGGCCCGGACCCTTATGAACACCTGTTGGCGGCCTTGGGCACTTGCACATCGATTACCCTGCGTATGTATGCGAATCGAAAAGGTATCGCTCTTGAAGATGTTACAGTGGAACTGGAACACAGCCATCAGCATGTGAAAGATTGTGAAAGCTGCGATGAGAAACCGAGAAAAATTCAGGTGTTACAGAAGTACGTCACTCTCAAAGGTGAGCTAACCGAGGAAGAGCGTCAGCAGCTCCTGAAAATTGCCGATCGCTGTCCGGTTCACCAGACCCTGCACAGCGAGCTAGAGATTCGTACAGAGCTTGTTGAATAATAACCAGAAGGCTTCTACTAGTTTGCTCCTCATAGCCAAAAAAACTCTCAGTCGCCGCGCATCGCTGACAATGGTACTGACAAGATAACTTATTCTTTCTTGGAGAAGTGGTGTTTTACTGCACTTTATACTGATAACCCGCTACAAAAGTGGTAGACAATCTACAGGTTTTTGGCATCTTAGGGTTAGCTGTGTAGTCCCAGCCCAGACCTTCAAGTTAACTTGTCCGCACCCAAAATTATGCTGTATCCACAGTCACACGCACTGCCAACTCTCAGTCAATTCCCTGCACCTATAAACTCGACTCAACAAAAAAGGCCAACCCTCCCGGATCAGCCTTTTCATATGATTAAGTGGTGGGCCCAGAAGGACTTGAACCTTCGACCAATCGATTATGAGTACAGCGCACAGTTGGCTTTGGGTGCCGTAAGCGGAAGAGTTGTAAGGAGCTTTTGAGGTGGCCGGAGTGTGCTGACCACTAACCGAACCATGGCCGAACCGGCTTGTGTCAGAAGTGCGTTGCAGCTGGCCATCTGGTTATGAGCTGCATAGGGAGGTGTATACCGAACAAAAACTGAACCTGCTTGGTTTGAGCGAGACTACCAGGGCTTCTTAAGTTTTAACTTCCTATCTATATCAATGAAATCCAGCTGTCACCTTTAACCATTGTCATTCAATGAGCATTCCCATCAACACCTTCAGGCTCTCAGATCGTTTTTCGCGACGGGTGAAGTAATGGGAATGTTGCCCGTTACCGCGAGTTTCAGAGAGCTGTATTCCCCACAAGGGTGCTATCTGATGGGGCAGGAGTGAGTAGCGAATATCGACGATACCCATACTGTTCTGAGGGTCAAGCCCAAGGTAACCGGAAGAGAACCTACCAAAGCGTTGAATATCTTTGGCCTGTTGGGATTGGGGGTCTAACCAGAGAAAATCTCTTGTTAAATTAAGTTTGTCGGTACTATTTCCAGCCCAGATTTTACCCGTCAAGATTCGCTCACTTAACACCCCGGGCCGAACTGCATCTACATAAAATTTCTGCTCAGTTTCATAGACCAGTTTCCATACCATGATATTGGCAAAGCTGGGCTTGGCTTCCAGGCGCAATGGTTGGTGCCCACGTTCAGCCGCTAACTGATGGCCTATCACCAATACTCGTTCATGCTGAATAAACCCGATGCCCAGATAAACAGCCCCCCACACCAAGCCCCCCCATAGATAACGTCTAGATTTCAGTGTTGCCGCCAACAGAATTAGCACCAGTAATGGCAGGGTAAACAACGGATCGATCACTGAAATAATATCCCAGGAAAACCGATGATCGGTGATCGGCCAGAGCAACAATGTGCCGTAACTGGTACAGCCATCCAGTAACCCGTGGGTAGCAAAACCCAAAAAGCTCCAGAGGTAGATGGCCTTAAAACCCAGCTGCCAACGGTTTGCGATTAACGGATAGAACACCAGAGCACAGATCAGTGCGCCAAAGGGAATAAACAGCAGAGAATGAGTGAATTGCCGGTGATACTCCAAGACTAACAGCGGGTCAGTGGAAGACCGTATCAGTACATCAAGATCGGGGGCCATACCCGCCAGAGCGCCAATAATGCCAGCCTTGGCCAGTGTTTTAGTTTCACCTTTGGTTTGTGCCAATGCGGCACCGACTATGCCTTGGGTTATGGGGTCCATGAATGAGCTCTTAACGACGATGAATCTTGGGTGGGTGACTCCTAAACAAGCTAACCTGGCTAAGGAGTTGGTTCTCGTATTATGGCGTATGCTCTGGAAAATAAAAAACAAAGGGAAAGTCAGGCCACACCCCGAAGGATGTGACCAATTGACCTGACGTTAACGATGACTCGACGAAATCCCCTGAGCCTCCGAGGTTACTTTAGAGCTACTGACTCTAGGCAGTTTGATCGTTACCCTCTCTCCAGCGCCAATATTTCCTCCACAGATTCAGACTCACTATACCGACAAAGTTCAACCTCTCTACGCTCAATAGCAACTACTGACATACGATCCGCAAGCTCATTCCCTTCAATGCCGATATGGGCACTCACATGTTGCACTTCAATCCTGTCAGCAATAGTTAGATAAAGTGCATGTGCTGGTTTGATAATATCGAGGTTCTTGATTTCACCGCCTTTTCTTGTCCACCCTTTGGCCTCCCAGCCATTCGCCCATTTGGTAATGCAGTCAATGGCATATTTAGAGTCACAATGAATAGTGACACTGTCGCCGCCTTCTGCAATCGCCTTAGCTTTAAGGAGTGAGTGGTGGAGTCCTAGAAGTTCAGCGGTATTGTTGGTGCCACTGGGGTTGTACAGGCCGTACCAAAGTTGATCCAGTTTGCCTTTCTTATAAGTGGCTATACCGGTACCTGCTTTGCCAGGATTTGGGTCGCAGGCGCCATCACAATAGATATCCACATCCGATTTAGGTGTTTCAAATGTTGCTTGAGTGGTGACTATTTTCTTTGTCTTTGGTGTGCACTTAGCGCCTGATGAAAATACGCCTTCTGCAAGCTTCTTTGATGAGAATGCTTTGAATTTTGCTTTGGGGAAGCCTTTAACTTGTTTCTCTGCTTCAGCCCAAGAGGTGTAGATTCCGGGTTTATGACCTGCCCATACTACGTAATATTTCTTCGGTGGCATTGTTTTCTCCTGTTGGTGGCTTGTATAAAGCTATTTGCGATTTAAAGCAAAAAAATAAAGGGAAAGCCAGACCACACCCCGAAGGATGTGGCCGTAGAAAGTTGGTAGCACACAAAGAAAAGGGAGCAAACAATTGACGCACCTGTCGACACGTCGCCAAACGACAGGCACAAAAAAAGGCCACCCGCTCTGCCCATAGAGTCGGATGCTCAGTTTATAGAAAGCCTATGAATTATAAGAGAAATGGTGGGCCCAGAAGGACTTGAACCTTCGACCAATCGATTATGAGTCGACTGCTCTAACCAGCTGAGCTATGGGCCCTTTTTTAAACTTGTTTTTTTGGCTCATTGCGGCGTTGCACGGCTTCACTTTCTCAGTCACATACTTAATGTATGTTCCTTCGTTCATTCATTGTGCGCCTTGCACTGAGCCAAAAATTCGGCGTTTAACTTTTCTTTAGACTTATATTTTTACTACTTACTCGTCTAGGAAGCTGCGCAGGTGATCTGAACGCGTCGGGTGGCGTAGTTTACGCAGCGCCTTGGCTTCGATCTGACGAATCCGCTCACGAGTCACGTCGAACTGTTTGCCCACTTCTTCCAGCGTGTGGTCGGTGTTCATGTCGATACCGAAGCGCATACGCAGTACTTTGGCTTCTCGTACTGTGAGGCCATTTAGTACGTCACGGGTAGCTTCTGTGAGGCTCTCACCTGTGGCAGAGTCTACGGGTGATTGAACATTGGCGTCTTCGATAAAGTCACCCAGATGTGAGTCTTCATCATCACCAATGGGTGTTTCCATGGAAATCGGTTCTTTGGCAATTTTCAGTACTTTGCGAATCTTGTCTTCTGGCATTTCCATGCGCTCGCCCAGTTCTTCAGGTGTAGGCTCACGACCCATTTCCTGAAGCATTTGGCGAGAGATACGATTGAGTTTGTTGATGGTTTCAATCATGTGCACGGGTATACGAATGGTGCGGGCCTGATCTGCAATGGATCGTGTGATGGCCTGTCGAATCCACCAGGTCGCATAGGTGGAGAATTTGTAGCCACGGCGGTATTCAAACTTGTCGACCGCTTTCATCAGGCCGATATTGCCTTCCTGAATCAGATCGAGGAATTGTAGGCCACGATTGGTGTATTTTTTCGCGATGGAAATAACCAGGCGCAGGTTAGCTTCGACCATTTCCTTTTTGGCTCGGCGAGCCTTGGCTTCACCAATAGACATGCGGCGGTTGATATCTTTAACCTGGCTTGTTTTCAGGCCAGCTTTATTTTCCACTTGTTGTAGGCGGCGTTGAGATCGTTGAATTTCTGGTTCAAGTTGCTTCAGGACACCGACGTAGGCTTCTTTGCTTTTCAGTAGACCTGCTATCCAGCTTTCATCTGTTTCATTGCCCGGGAAGGTGCGAATGAAGTCCGCTCGAGACATCTTTGCCTGGCGTACGCAAAGAGACATGATCTTACGTTCTTCTCTGCGAACGACACGAAGTGCATCGCGCACATTTTGAACCATAGCTTCAAATTGCTTGGGCGCCAGCTTCAGGTATTTGAAGTGATCGCTAAGTGCAAACATATGTTCTTGGGTGGTTTTATGATCCAGCCCATATTTATTGAGTGCCTTTTTGGCTTTAGTGTTCAGTAGACGCAGCGTGTCAAATCGTTCCTGGGCTTCGATGGGGTCGAGGCCTTTAGGCTCGTCATCATCATCATCGTCGTCATCGTCATCACCGTCATCGCCTTCTTCTTTCTTTGCCGCTTCTGCTTGGGCGAGAGCTGATGGTACATGCTCCATGGGATTCAAGTAGCCAATCAGAACATCCGCAAGTTTCCGTTCTTCAGTTTCAATCAGGGCGAACTCAGCAAGGATGTGATCGACAGCAGCGGGCCATTCAGCCATGGCAGCCAATAGCTCACGAATCCCTTCTTCAATACGCTTGGCGATTGCAATTTCACCCTCACGAGTGAGTAGTTCCACGGAGCCCATTTCACGCATGTACATGCGGACCGGATCAGTGGTGCGGTGCTTTTCGGTTTCTACCGCAGCAAGTGCGGCGGCGGCTTCAGCAGCTGCAATCTCGTCAGTGGTTGACTCGGTGGTGCTTAGAAGTTGTTCGGCATCAGGCGCTGTCTCAAAGACATTAATGCCCATGTCGTTGATCATTTGAATGATGTCTTCAACCTGATCCGGATCAGAAATATCCTCGGGCAGGTGGTCATTCACTTCGGCATAGGTCAGATAGCCTTGCTCTCTGCCTCGGGAGATCAATTCTTTGATACGTGATTGTTGCTGTGCGTTACCGCTCATATACGATCTACTGTCACTGAGAATAGGGGGTGAAATAAAACGCGCGATTATACGGGATTAAACGGCTTTTGTCTTACCTAGTTTGTCAAAAGCGCGGTAAATTCCTGACTTAGTGTTATTGAAGTCGTGGTTTTCCAAGTATTTGATTAAAAAGAGCTTTTGTTTCCTCGGTACGTTGACCTTCTGGCAGGTTCAGCCAAGCAGAGTTGAGGTTTTTTAAATCGTGATCATCGACGGCTTCTTTGGTGGCCAGATACTGGAGAAGTTCTAATGGTACCAGTTTTCCCGTGGAGTGCCGTAACAGTTGGTTCAGGATGTCCTGAAACTCTTTCTTATTATCGCGATTACTGTTGGGTGCGGGGCGTAATAAGTCTGTCGCTGCGATTTCTGTGAGCTGTTCGGCTTGGCCGACATCATGGATGCCACGCCAGTACCCAAGAATATGGTTGAGGGTGTAGGCGGGGTTTTCCTGGATTACCTTCACTAGCGGCACCAGTATGTCGATACCTTCTAGTTCAAGATGGCTAAGGGTATTTACGTCGGTGACGAGACTGACTAATTCAGGGTGGTTAGCCAGTAGGGCGATCAGCGTGTGTGTTGGGGGCATTTTTACCCGTTTTTCCCGGCGGATAAGTACGTCACGCTGGCGCGGCATGTTTTGCTCGTTAGCATGGCCAGTGCCACCGTAGTATTCAGGGTAGTCGCCAGTGTCCTCGGGGGTGGGGGGTTCTTGGTCGTATTCTGGTACTACGGGTTCGATGGGTTCAATCAATCCGGAGAGGGTGTCGGTATCCAGGCCTGTTTTTTGAGACAGGGTTTTTAGCATCAGCGCTTTGAAGACGCCCAGAGGCATTCGGTTGATCATGGGTGCGGCCAGCTTGCTTAACCGGGCGCGACCATCGAGGGATTCTACGTCGAGACCCTCTGATACGGATTCAAACAAAAAGTCTGAAATAGGGGTGGCGGATTGCACCAGCCGGAGAAACTTGTCGCTGCCGACCTCTCGTACAAGGGTGTCCGGGTCTTCTCCCTCAGGCAGAAACAAAAATTTAGCTGTACGGCCATCGAACATTACTGGCAGGCTCGTTTCCAGAGCGCGATGGGCTGCCTTTCTACCGGCGTCATCACCATCGAAGCAGTAGACGACTTCTGACGTGTAACGGAACAGTTTATCCAGATGCTCGGGTGTAGCGGCAGTACCCAGTGTGGCGACAACATTGTGAATACCGTGCTGGGCCAGTGCCGCCACATCCATATAGCCCTCAACAACGAGTAGGTTGGGAATATCCCGCAGTTTTTGATTGGCTTCGAACAGACCGTAAAGCTCACGGCCTTTATGGAATAGGGGGGTCTCGGGTGAATTCAGGTATTTAGGTTTGTCATCGCCCAGAACCCGCCCTCCAAAGCCGATAGTACGGCCACGAACATCCCTGATGGGGAACATAATTCGGTGACGAAACCGGTCGTAGCGTTTATTTTCTTCTGTTCGTTCGATCAGTAGGCCTGACTCCTTCAGTAGGCCTATTGCTTCGTCTGTTTGCCCCAAATTTTTTAGCAGGTTGTCCCAACCGGGAGGAGCAAAACCAATACCAAAGTTTCGTGCGGTCTCGCCACTCAGTGCGCGGGACTTGAGGTAGTCAACCGCCTCATGGGCCGCAGGGTGATTGCGAAGGCTGCTGCGATAAAATCGATCTGCCTTGTCCATGATGTCATAGAGTGCCTTGCGTCGCTGGCTTGCTCCGTCATCGTGACTGGCCTCCCGAGGAACTTCTAACCCTACGTGTTTGGCAAGATTTTCGACCGCTTCAGGGAACGACATCCGGTCAAAGTCGATGACAAAGCCAATGGCATTACCGCCAGCGCCACAGCCGAAGCAATAGTAGAATTGTTTGTCCTGGCTGACGGTAAAAGAGGGGGTTTTTTCGTCGTGAAAAGGGCAGCAGGCTGAGTGGTTTTTGCCAGATTTTCTCAGGTCTAGCCGGCTTCCCACCACATCGACAATATCAACCCGGTCAAGGACGTCATCGATAAAAGTTTGCGGGATTCTGCCGGCCATTTATGGGGTATCTGGGTCTGCTATGAGTTCTGGGTCTGCTATGAGTATTACTCTAAAGGGCTCGTGCCCGCAGCCAGACTTCTTGTCATAGTGTTGTCTAAATTACTGCTTGGGGCAATCCTGACAGCTTAATACTAACGAGGTGTCAGTATCCAGCCCGTTGATAAGTTCTTTAACTTCGGCCCAAGATTAGCCCAGCTTTCCTTTCACCATACCGCTGGCTGCACCTACATCGGCACGGCCCTGAATTTTAGGCTTGAGGATACCCATCACTTTACCCATATCGCGCATAGATTCAGCGCCACTAGAGGCAATGGCTGCATCAATCATTGCTACCAGCTCTTCATTGGTCAGTGCTTCGGGTAGAAATTCTTGAATGACATCAATTTCAGATTGTTCTATGTCCGCTAGTTCCTGGCGTCCAGCATCTTCAAATTGATGGATAGAGTCACGGCGTTGTTTGACCATTTTATCGAGGACAGCAAGCAGTCGGGAATCATCAACATCAATACGTTCATCGACTTCGATTTGCTTGACCTCGGCCAAAATGAGTCGAATGGCACCTAGGCGTTCTTTCGCTTTGGCGCGCATAGCATCTTTCATGGCACGGGTAATTTGGACTTTCAGGGATTCGCTCATGACGGGCTCCTGTAGTGGGAGGTATTTCCCAGTGGAAAATGTCTCAAACGCAAAAAGCGCCGACAGTGCGGCGCTTCAAGGATAGACGTTACCTGGTAGATGGTGCAGCCTAATAAATCAGTAAAGATTTAGTACAGGCGTACAAACTTCTTGGTTTCGCGAGACTGCTTCTTAGCGTGACGCTTAACAGCAGCGGCAGCTTTACGCTTGCGCTCCCAAGTAGGCTTCTCGTAGTACTCACGGCGACGAACTTCTGCCAATACACCAGCTTTCTCACAAGAACGCTTGAAGCGACGCAGAGCCACATCAAAAGGCTCGTTTTCTTTAAGGCGAACGAAGGGCATGTAACCTCTATCCTGTTGTCTTTAGTTTTGGTTTCGGCACCGAGTAACCCGGTACAACTGCAAGGGCGCGTATTCTATACATATCCTTGGGTAGTTGCAAAACTTTTGTCCATCGCTTTAGGCGCAGCTAAGCACATGAATTTGAGGCACTTTTGACGTATGATTTCTACGTTCTATAAATAGGCTTGGAGCAATCTACAAAGTGAGCTTGGAATAATGCGTGTACTGGGGATAGAAACCTCCTGTGATGAGACGGGTGTCGCTGTTTATGACAGTGATCAGGGGCTGCTTGCTCATACGCTCTACAGCCAGGCAGCGGTGCATGCAGAATATGGTGGCGTCGTGCCCGAACTGGCTTCCCGAGACCATGTGCGCAAATTATTACCTCTAATCCGGGAAGTTCTGGCTGATGCTGATACAACCCGAGCCGATATTGGAGGCATAGCCTATACAGCAGGACCTGGTCTGATAGGGGCCCTGATGGTGGGTGCGAGTCTGGGGCGCTCTCTGGCCTATGCCTGGCAAGTGCCTGCGGTTGGGGTTCATCATATGGAAGGCCATCTGTTGGCGCCCATGCTGGAAGAAAATCCACCAGAATTTCCCTTTGTGGCTCTTTTGGTGTCTGGCGGTCATACCCAATTAGTTGAGGTGAAGGGCATAGGCCAGTATCAGATACTGGGTGAGTCTCTGGACGATGCGGCGGGTGAGGCCTTTGATAAAGCCGCCAAAATGCTTGATCTGGATTATCCGGGTGGCCCCGAAATTGCCCGTCTGGCGACACAAGGCGATACCAGCCGATTTAAGTTTCCACGACCGATGACGGATCGGCCCGGTCTAGATTTCAGTTTTTCTGGCCTGAAAACTTATACCCTGAATACCATTGCCAAGCATCGGGGTGACGATGTGCTGCCAGATGATCAGACCATGGCCGATATTGCCTGTGCCTTTCAGGAAGCGGTGGTGGATACTTTGGCCATAAAATGCCGCCGTGCACTGGAGCAGACGGGTTTGAAGACGTTGATTATTGCTGGTGGTGTATCGGCGAATACACGATTGCGAGAAAAACTGTCCGACAGCTTGGCTAAAGTAAACGGAGAAATTTTCTACGCTCGTCATGAGTTTTGTACCGATAACGGAGCCATGATTGCTTATGCAGGGTGTCAGCGGTTATTAGCGGGGCAGCAGGAGGCGTTGGCCATTCGTGCGATACCCCGGTGGCCAATGGATACACTGCCTCCGTTGGCCGAAGTGTAAATACAGTCGTGTACAGAGAGGTGTAGGGACGATGGATATTGTTTATATCGGCGATCTGCGTATCGATACGATTATCGGTATTTATGATTGGGAACGTGAGGTTCGCCAAACCATCAGTCTCGATCTTGAAATGGGAACTGATATCAGTAAGGCGGCAGAGACCGACGATATTCAGTACGCCCTTGACTACAAAGCGGTATCAAAACGAATAATCGATTTTATTGAAGGCAGTGAATTTTTGCTGGTTGAAACCATGGCCGAGCAGGTGGCAGATATTGTTCGTCAGGAATTCCATGTTCCTTGGTTGAAGCTGCGAATTGGCAAACCTGGTGCTATTCGTGGTGCTCGGGATGTGGGCATTATCATCGAACGGGGAGGTATTGAAAGGGGAGACATTGAACGGGGAGTGAGAACCTGATGGCGCGGGTTTTTCTCAGCCTTGGCAGTAATATCGAACACCAACGTTATATTACGGCTGCTCTGGATGCACTCGCTGACCAGTTTGGCCAGTTATTAATTTCGTCCGTTTACGAGAGTGTTTCTGTGGGGTTTGATGGGGACAACTTTTATAATCTGGTGGTAGGTATTGATACTGAGCTGAGTGTTGGCGAGCTATCTGCCTACCTCAAGGCCCTTGAGGATAAAAATGGTCGCCGTCGGGAGTGTCCGCGATTTAGTGCGCGTACTTTAGATATCGATATTCTGACTTACGACAACCTGATCGGCACGGTGGACGGCATTCTGTTACCTCGTCAGGAGATTTTGGAAAATGCCTTTGTACTCTGGCCGTTGGCCGAATTAGCACCGGATGAAAGACACCCGGTTGTGGGGGTGGATTATGGCGAACTGTGGCGGACTTATGATCAAGCCAGTCAATCTTTGTGGCCCATCAGCTTTACTTGGCGTGGTACCGAGCTTTCTCAGTTATCTAAGGCCGTCCCAATAATAATATGAGAGCCCTCTAAGTGTCAGACTCGAGACGTTTATCGCGATGTTTTAATATTGATGACCTTCGCAAGGTGGCAAAAGGGCGGTTGCCTGAATCACTGTTTGCCTATATTGATGGAGGCTCGGATGACGAACAGACATTGAGACGGAATACATCCACTTTTGATCGGTATGATCTTCTGCAGCGGGCGTTGGTGGATGTGTCTCAAATAGATCTCTCCACCACTGTGCTGGGTAAAAAAATAGATTGGCCAGTGATTTGCGCTCCCACGGGGATGACCCGAATGTTTCACTACCAGGGTGAAAAGGCCGTAGCAAGGGAAGCGGCTAAAAGTGGGACGTTCTATTCACTATCAACATTGTCAACGACGAGCATTGAGGATATCGGGGCCGAAACTGATGGGCCAAAAATGTTCCAGGTTTATGTTCACAAAGACCGGGAGTTAAGCCGGGAGTTTGTGCAGCGAGCAAAGGCGTCGAACTTTGATGCCTTGTGCTTAACGGTAGATTTACCCGCTCACGGAAACCGGGAGCGAGACTTGCGTACGGGTATGACCCTTCCCCCGAAGTTGACGCTTAAAAGTATTCTGGACGTGTTGATTCACCCAGCCTGGGTTTACCGTTATCTCACCAATGGCCCCATTGTGTTGGCCAATGTGGAGCATAAAATTACCGAGGGTACCGGTGAGGTGTCGAACCTGTTGCAGTATGTCGCCAACCAATTCGATCCCAGTGTGACTTGGAAAGATGCAGAATGGATGATGTCTGAATGGGGTGGGCCCTTTGTACTCAAAGGGATTATGTCAGTAGCCGATGCTAACAAGGCCGTTGAGATGGGTGCCTCTGCTATTGTGATTTCCAACCATGGTGGCCGTCAGCTAGATAGCTCACCTGCTCCCTTTGATGTGTTGCCAGATATTGTCGATGCAGTGGGTGGCCAGATAGAGATTATTCTTGATGGCGGTATCCGTCGGGGTACTCATGTACTGAAGGCAATCGCTTTGGGCGCAGATGCCTGCATGGTGGGTAGGCCATATCTCTATGGGCTGGCTGCCGGTGGTCAGCCGGGTGTGGCTAGAGCGCTAAACCTGCTGCGAACAGAGATTGAACTGGATATGAAGCTGATGGGCTGCCGTGAGTTGTCTGAAGTCACTCCTGCCTGCCTACGTCAGCGATAGAGAGCAATGACTACAGTTTTCGTTATTGGGCGTCAATAAGACTATTCAGCACAGTTGATGCAAAAGTGTGTGTATGGCACCGCTTCAAGCCGCTTCAGTGAAATATCTTCACCGCAATGACTACAGCTGGTGTAGTCATCCGATTCTATGCGTTCAAGTGCGCGGTTAATTTGGGTTAGTTCGCCCTGGGACTCATTACCAATAGCCTCCAGCACTTCATCGTTTTGCCGCTCCTGTGCCTGTTCAGACCAATCGGCAGAGTGTTCTGCCCTCATCCCTGTTTTTACACGTGAAATACGTTGCATGAGAACTTCCAGGCGCTCTTCCAGGCTTTTTTTGATATTGGCTAGTTCTGATGTCATAACATTCTCTGAAAAGGGTAGCTTGGCCTCACTGAAGCCAAGCCAGCAGTGAGTGCATTATTGGATATCAATCCGTCGTTGCTGGGGAACGTCTTCGGCAACTTTGGGTGCTGTTAGCTTCAATATGCCCTCTTCGAAGGCGGCCTTGATGTCCTCTTGGTGTGACACTATTGCCGAGATCGAAACTGCGCACATACTTGCCATAACGGCGTTCCTGGTGGATGACTTTTCCCTCTTTGTCTTCCTTTTCTTCCTGGCTAGTTTCAGCTTCGATACGGTGCACACCATTTTCCAGGCTGATATGAACGTTCCCTTTTTTAATGACTGGTTTTAATGACTGGAATTCCTGTGGTGATTTCATAATGGCCATCGTGCTCCATTATGTCGGCGCGGGGGGGGCAAAAAAAGAACCTACCGGACTGCTCTCTTGCCGTCCTGATGCTCAGATATCATCAAAAAATCGATCAATATCTAAGAAATTTCCTCTCGGAACTAGAGACATTATGCACCGCCTTAAGATGCTATATTTGCAGTCAAACAGCCGCTACAAATACCATCAGCAACGCCTTTGCGCGGCTCTACACTTAATATATAGGCTTTGGTTGATCATTTTTCAAGGCAGGCTAGAGGTGAGTTGGCTGGCTGTTGACCTTGATCAATTTGAGGGCTGCTGGCATTAACCCCAGATAAGGAACCTGATGAATTGTTGTATTAGGAGGAGAGCGAGCTTCCGCCATCAACGGCAATAACCTGACCTGTGGTGTAGCTGTCTTTAGTGGCCAGAAAAAGTGCTAATTGAGCAATATCGGCAGGGCTGCCTGTTCGGCCTAGGGGTACGTTCTTGATGACATCACGTTTGATCGAGTCACTCATCTGGTTATCGGTGTTGGGCCATAAAATCACACCGGGGGCGATACCGTTGACGCGAACTTCGGGGGCCAGTTCCTTGGCCAGTGATTTAGTTAGCATGACATTCCCGGCCTTGGCAATGCAGTAAATACTATAGCCTTTTAATGGATTTTTAGCGTAGATGTCAGCAATGTTGATAACACTGCCTTGGCTTTCACGCAGTTTTTGGGCAACAGATTGGCAGAGGAAGTAGGGTCCTTTCAGGTTGCTATTTATTAAGGCATCCCATTGTTCTTCACTGGCACTGTCTAATGGTGTGGGGTAGAAACTGGATGCATTATTGACTAATACATTTAGCTTGCCCCTCCATTGTAAGACATCTGCGGCCATCGATTTAACTTCTGGCACATTCGTTAAGTCCGCTTGAAAAGTGGCAGCCGAATCTTTTCTGATGCCATTGAGTGACTGGGCCAGTGCCTTGGCCTCTTGTGCGGAATGGTTATAGTGAAGGGCGATATCGAATCCTTCATGGTGAAAGGTTTGGGTTATTTCTGCACCAATACGGCGGGCAGCGCCTGTGATAAGTACAACGGGTGGACTCATGGGTGGTTACCTTTTTGGCTCATGGCTGTCCTTGAGGCGGCTAATCACCTCATGGCGCCGTTGATCAATGGCGTCCCCCAGTTTTTTCCCGGTTAGTCCTTTCTGGATAAACTCATTGTTGTCGATAGATTGAATTGCCTCGAATACCTGTTGGAGCCATAACCCTGAAGCATAGACAGTATCTTCAAAGCCGAGCCGCCCTCGGGCATCAGCTTCGCAACACCGGATAAATTGAGCCAGCTTTTTTGGTTGTCGCAGGGCGCCAATACCTTTCAGTAGTTTTAATATTGTGACGGGGCGTAGATAAGGGGCTTTGTGGGATAACAAATGATAGCGCGTTACCCCTACAGCCAGCTCTCGATAACGGTTGGGTGCTTTTAATCGATCACAGAGGGCGTTGACCAGCTGCACACCTCTTTCTTCATGACCGGAGTGTTTTGGTAGCACATCTTCGGGGGTGATGCCTTTGCCCAGATCGTGAACCAGAACAGCAAAGCGGGCGGCAGGATCCTTGTCCAATATGGCTGCTTGATCCAGCGCCATCAAAATGTGGATGCCAGTGTCTACTTCCGGGTGAAAGTCGGCACGTTGTGGCACACCAAATAGCTGGTCAACCTCTGGAAACAGCACCTTAAGTGCATCACATTGGCGCAAAACCTCGATATAGATTCGAGGTGACTGTTCTCCCAGTGCTCGGTCTGTTTCCACCCAAACACGTTCTGGGGTGAGGTGTTGTAGTTCTCCACTGGCAGTAATCTCCGTCATCAATGCCAGCGTTTCTGGGGCAATAGTGAACCCCAGATGATGGTAGCGGGCAGCAAAACGAGCGACTCTCAGCACTCTCAGCGGATCTTCTACAAAGGCATCAGAGACATGGCGAAGTATTTTATCGGCAAGATCCTGCTGGCCCCCATAGGGGTCGATAAGATTGCCATCAGTGTCTTCTGCGATGGCATTGATGGTGAGGTCACGGCGGTACAAGTCTTCTTCCAGCGTGACGCTAGTGTCAGTGAAACACTGAAACCCTTTGTAGCCGGAGCCAGACTTCCGTTCCGTACGGGCGAGGGCATGCTCTTCTTTGGTTTCAGGATGTAAAAAGACAGGAAAGTCGCTACCCACTTGCTTGAAGCCTTGCGCGAGTAGCTCTTCCGGTGTGGCACCGACCACTACCCAGTCCTTTTCAGTGAACGGGTAGCCGAGTAATTTGTCGCGCACTGCGCCGCCAACTAAATACAAATTCATGGGTGATTTCCAATGTCTTTCATATGTTAACAGTAGATGTAGAAGACAGATATTGTTGGAGGGAAGAATATGGG
>DRHD01000102.1 GCA_011049795.1 Porticoccus sp. | reverse complement strand
GCCTAGAATTGAACCGCAAAATACAGCGATCCAGCTGAGGCCGAGGACACCAGTGATTGGTGCCCAGCCAGATAGCCAGGAATCAATATGACCATAGCCGAGATAGAGCCAGGGAAAGCCACTAAATACCCAACCACGATGAGCGGGATTTCGAATTTGCCAATAAGCATGGCCTACCGATCAAACAAGTCTTTGACAAAACCAATTCGACTGAAAGCTCCCGCTTCGATAATAAAGTATGGCAGGCCTGGTACGCATCCAAAGACGCCAATGAAGTCGTCATGGTGAACTCTCAGGAGTTTGATAACCTCAGTCCTGAAGCTGGCTTTGATGCCATCGCCACCAAATTAACTGAACTTAAATGTGGTGAGATAAAAATCAACTATCGCCTCCGTGACTGGGGTGTATGGCTTCAAGGCCTGTGGCTATACCTTTTTTCTCCATGGTGGCCATATCGGCTTCTGCCACTGACTGAGTTTTACAGTCTTGGATAAAACGGGCGAGTTCCGGATTGTTTTTTGACGACGCTAGAGCGATAGGGTGCTCTGCCGCAATACTGGCGTAGGTGACGCCCATGAGTGTGTCGGGGCGAGTGGTATAGACCGCGAAGCTTTTGATTTCAGAACCGTCTATACCATCAATTGCCTCAGTTAGCTTAAAGCTAAACTCGACACCGCGGCTTTTACCAATCCAGTTGCGCTGCATGGTGCGAACCTGCTCAGGCCAGCCATCGAGTTTGTCGAGGCCGCTGAGTAACTCTTCAGCGTAGTCCGTGATTTTGATAAACCACTGTGGAATTTCTTTTTTCTCTACGGCGGTATCGCAGCGCCAGCAGCAGCCATCAATCACTTGCTCATTAGCTAATACTGTCTGGTCATTGGGGCACCAATTGACGGCAGCAGTTTTCTTGTAGACCAAACCTTTTTCGAAAAGGCGTGTAAAAAACCATTGCTCCCAGCGATAGTATTCCGGTTTGCAGGTGGCCAGTTCTCTCGACCAGTCATAACCAAAGCCCAATTGCTTGAGCTGGTCTTTCATGTATTCAATATTTTCGTACGTCCACTTGGCTGGTGCCGTCTTGTGTTTTATCGCAGCATTTTCAGCGGGCAGGCCAAAGGCATCCCAGCCCATGGGTTGTAAAACATTTTTACCCAGCATCCGCTGGTAGCGAGAGATAACATCAGCAATGGTGTAGTTCCGCACATGGCCCATATGCAACTTGCCACTGGGGTAGGGGAACATAGCCAAGCAGTAGTATTTTTCTCTGCTGGGATCTTCTGTTACCGCAAACGCTTCGGTGTCTGCCCAAAATTTTTGGGTGGTAGTTTCAATTTCTGCGGGATGATATTGGTCTTTCATTAGCAATCTTGATCAGGTTGAGGCGCTAGGCCCGAAAAGCGGCCAATTATAGGCTAAAGCCTGCTGTAGACCCAGTCCCGAAATACCGCATGAGCTAGTCTCGTGGCGTATATTCTGCCAAAAGTATTTCTGAGGTTAATCTTTGGGGTTAATCTGGGAAAGACGGGCGACGAAAACTGTGCCATGCGGCGATCAATAATAGGATTACCGAAATCATAAGGATTGGTATTGAGCCTCTTTTTCCAAATGGAGTTGTGCCACGAAAAGGGGTGAGATAGCCCTCTAAAGTGCCACGATTGTAGGATGGAATTGTTGAGACAACTTTGCCCTTGGCGTTGACCAGTGCGGTTATACCATCATTGGTTGCTCGGATTAGAGGTTTGCCATTTTCAAGGGCACGCATTCTGGCCATTTGGAAATGTTGCTGGGGGCCAATAGACCGGCCAAACCAGGTGTCATTACTGACAGTGAGCAATAGGTTTACATTACCTGCGGATTTGGCAACTAGGTCAGGAAAAGCGATCTCGTAACAAATGGATGTGGCGATAGTAATGCCATTGGCAACAATAGGCTCCTGAATGTCAGGGCCTGGGCTAAAGGACGACATAGGCAAGTCAAAAAATGCGATAGCCCCACGCAGCCACTGCTCAAAAGGCACATATTCCCCAAAGGGAACCAAGTGTTGCTTGTGATAACTGCCGCTGGCATTGCCGAGCCCAACCACTGAATTGTAATAGAGTCCACTGCGTTGGTTCTGAGTGGGGATTCCGGTAATCAGTGAGGTTTGGGTCTCTTTAGCTTCTGTGGCAAGCGTTGACAAGTAGTCACTCATTTCATGCTTGAGCCTTGGAATAGCGGACTCTGGCCAGACAACAATGTCATGCTTGAGAAGCTTGTTAGTATCCTCGCGATATTGGCTCAGAATTTGTAATAGTTTGTTTTGATCCCATTTCATTCCAAGCGGCACTGCTGGTTGCACCAGCCCAATGCTGAGTGGTTCACTGGCGGCCTTTGTCCATTGCATGGATTGCAAGTACCAGCCCGAAAGCCACAGTAGTAAGGCACAGAATAGTGCTGGGCCTAGAGAACGATGTTTTTTTGATTTGACCGTCAGGCCTAGAATTGAACCGCAAAATACAGCGATCCAGCTGAGGCCGAGGACACCAGTGATTGGTGCCCAGCCAGATAGCCAGGAATCAATATGACCATAGCCGAGATAGAGCCAGGGAAAGCCACTAAATACCCAACCACGAAACCACTCACCCAACACCCAAAGGCTTGGGAATACCAGCAGAGCTGTACCCGAAAGGCGGTTTAGGCTAGGTCCATAAAAAATAAAGGGAAGGGCGAACAGCCCTGCAAGAAAGATAACGAACAAAGAGATGAGTAGGAGCGACAAAAGAATAGAGGCTTGGCCATAATCGTGGATACTAACAAATATCCATGAAGCACCGGAGGCAAACATGCCCAAGCCAAAGCAGAAGCTTCGCCAGAAACAACCCGATCTCCCTAGGTTCTGGAGTAGCATGACCAGCCCAGCAATGGACAGAATACCGATTGGCCACCCATCAAAAGGCGCAAGAGAAAGCGGCAACACCAGGCCAAACATGAGGGCCAGAATATGGCCCTTCAAATCAGGTTTTTTGACCTGGAACTCCATGGGTGATGATTATCCTTGCAGGCTAGCGGGGGGTGTTTTTAATGGTCAGCTTGTGACACGCATTTCTAGCAGTTTGACCTGCCTGTTGTCACCCTCGGCAATACGGAAAGTAAAGCCGTTCACCTCGACAGTTTCATCTATTTTAGGCATACAGCCAAAAGCCTGAACGATAATGCCGCCGATGGTATCAAATTCGTCATCACTGATACCAACGTCAAAATGCTCATTGAAATCATCGATGGGCGTCAGTGCATCTATCAGATAGAGGCCATCTTGTTGCGGTCGGATCATCGCGCTTTCTTCTTCGTCGGTTTCATCTTCAATTTCACCAACAATTTCTTCAAGAATGTCTTCAATGGTGACGAGGCCAGCGATGCCTCCGTATTCATCCACGATAATTGCCATATGGTAGCGCTGCTCACGAAACTCTCGCAGCAGTACATTCAGCCGTTTGCTTTCGGGGATGATGGTCGCTGGGCGGACTACTTTATTGAGGTCAAAGGTTTCTCGTCCATCAAGGATCAGCGGTAGTAATTCTTTTGCCAGTAAGATGCCTATGATGTCATCCGCCGATTCCCCTATAACGGGAAATCGTGAATGGCTGGATTCAATCACCCGCTTCAGAAGGTCTTCCAGGCTGGTATCCTTTTGTATGACGACCATCTGGGAGCGAGGCATCATGATTTCTCGTACCTGCTGATCAGATACGTTAAGAGCGCCCTCAATAATCTCTAATGCATCGTGGTCGATAACCTTGCTTTCGTAAGCGGCACGCAATATCAGGGCGAGTTCATCCCTGGATTTGGGCTCTGAGGAGAAAACGTTGGTTAGTTTGTCCAGCCAGGATTTATCCTGTGGATTACTTGGGTCATCATCTGTCATTGAGTGTTGGCCGCTCCGGGCTATTATTCGTAGGGTGGGGGGAAATTGAGGCCAGTAATAATTTTAGTTTCCAGCTTTTCCATTTCTTCAGCATCTTGGTCGTCAATATGATCAAAACCCATCAAGTGTAGACTACCGTGAATTAACATGTGTGCCCAGTGGGCATCGAATGTCTTTTTCTGTTGTTGGGCTTCCCGTTCAACTACTGGGGCGCAGATAACTAAATCACCTAGTAATGGCAGTTGTAATGAGTCTGGCAAATCTGCGGGAAAAGAGAGTACATTTGTCGCACCCTGCTTGTTGCGATAGCGCTGGTTTAGTTCGGCGCTTTCTTGCTCATCAACAATACGGACACTCAGTTCTACCTCTTCTTGCCCTGCTGTTTGCTCCTCTAGGGCAGCACATATCCACTGGTAGACCAATTTTTCATTAGGCACTCTGGGGCAGGATGAGGCATTGTCTATATCGAGGACAAGGTTCATGGCGGTGCTTATTCGTTATCATCCTGTGCGTGCGCATCGTAGGCATCCACGATCTGCGCGACCAGTGGGTGACGTGAGACATCTTTAGAGCTGAAAAATACAAAGCTGATCTCTTCAATATCCTTCAGTACCTCACAAACATGTAATAGACCGGATTGATTGCGATGTGGAAGATCGATTTGAGTTGTGTCACCGGTAATCACTGCTGTTGAATTAAAACCGATTCGAGTGAGGAACATCTTCATCTGTGCTCGGGTGGTATTTTGGCTTTCATCAAGAATGATGAAAGCGTTATTAAGTGTCCGGCCACGCATGTAGGCTAGCGGGGCAACTTCAATGACGTTGCGATCAATTAACTTGGCCACTGTTTCTACACCGAGCATTTCATACAGAGCATCGTAGAGTGGGCGTAAATAAGGGTCTACCTTTTGGCTTAAATCACCCGGCAGAAAGCCTAACTTTTCACCAGCTTCCACCGCTGGGCGCACCAGTAATATCCGCTCCACCTCATCTCGGAGTAATGCCTCAACAGCACAGGCAACGGCCAGATAGGTTTTGCCAGTGCCTGCGGGGCCTACACCGAAATTGATGTCGTGCGTTTGAATGGAGCGAACATAGCGTTGTTGGCTCACGCCTCGGGGCTTAATGTTGCCTTTTTTGGTGCGGATAACCGTAAAGCTTTCCACATTTTCAGTGGCGGTTGCTGCAGTGGTACTGGCGGCAGATTTTTCCATAGGGGTCTCTGTATGAGTGCTTTTAATGTTGAGGGGGGAAGCGTTTGATTGTTGAATCGCCAAGTGGACCTGATCAGGTGTGAGGTCACCGTTGATGGTGTTTTCCTGATAAAGGTGACGAAGTAAGTGGCTGGCAACTTGGGCAGTATGATTGTCGCCATAAAGCGCAAATACATTCCCTCGGTTTCGAATCTCAATTTTTAACCGATGTTCAATTTGTCTGAGGTGTTCGTCGAATTGGCCACAAAGAGTCGCTAGGCGTTTGGCGTCACTAGGTTCCAGAGTAATGGTGTGAGCTGCTAGCTGTGTATTCAAATTTTCCAATAGGCCGCCCCCTGCGGCAGTGCTGATACGGTTAGCATATAGCCTTTGACTGCTACGGTTAGCATATAGCCTTTGACTGCTACGGTTAGCATATAGCCTTTGACTGCGACTGAAAATACCTTTGCAGACAGTTTATATATCAAAATATGCCAATTCACTTTTATTTTTATGATGCTGTGTTATTAGCGGGGGTTACAAGAGGCTCTGTCAGTTCGCCTCGCAGAGAATTGGGCAGGGCTTCGGTAATTGTTACTCGGGTGAAGTCACCCACCAGATTGTGATTGGTAGAGGAAAAATTCACCACGCGGTTGTTCTCGGTGCGGCCCTGTAATTGCCCGGGATCTTTTTTGGAAATCCCCGTCACCAGTACAGTTTCTGTTGTACCGACCATCCGACGGCTGATCACCTGGGCCTGTTGATTGATGCGGTCTTGCAAAACCTTTAGGCGTTGTTTTTTTAATGTTTCGGGGGTGTTGTCGGGCAAATCGGCCGCTGGTGTACCAGGGCGGGCGCTATAGATAAAGCTGAAGCTGTGATCAAAACCAATATCGTGAATCAGCTTCATGGTGTCTTCAAAGTCTTTTTCCGTTTCACCAGGGAAGCCCACGATAAAATCAGAAGAGATACTGATGTCCGGACGAATTTGTCTTAGCTTGCGAATTTTTGATTTGTACTCAAGAACCGTGTGACCACGTTTCATTGCTGCCAGCACCCGATCTGAGCCGCTTTGAACCGGCAAGTGTAAATGGCTGACCAGTTTGGGGACTTCAGCGTAGACCGCAATCAGGCTGTCAGAAAACTCCATGGGGTGTGAGGTGGTATAGCGAATGCGATCAATACCGTCGATCTCGGCAACATAGGTAATCAGTTCCGCTAGGTCGCAAACACTGCCATTAGGCATATCACCACGGTAAGCATTGACATTTTGTCCCAGCAGATTGATTTCACGCACATTCTGGCTGGCCAGGTGGGCTACTTCTGCCAGTATATCTGTGGCCGGGCGGCTAACTTCTTCACCCCGTGTGTAGGCTGTCTCTTATACACATCT
>DRHD01000101.1 GCA_011049795.1 Porticoccus sp. | reverse complement strand
TCATTTATGTTAGGCTCTCGACACTTTTAAGGTCTAGTGTGTCATGAAAGCAAAAATTATCTGGGGCGGAGACGCCAAATTTATTGCCGAGTCAGAAACAGGTCACAGTATTGTCATGGATGGTCCGCCGGATCACGGTGGCAAGAATCAGGGTGCTCGCCCGATGGAAATGCTGTTGATTGGTATGGGGGGCTGCTCGTCCTTTGATGTCATTCATATCCTCAAGAAAAGCCGCCAGGATATTATAGATTGCGTTGCTGAGATTGAGTCAGAGCGCGCAGATGAAGTACCTTCAGTTTTTACTAAAATCCACCTTCATTTTGTGATTACTGGTAATAACTTGAAAGAGAGTATGGTTCGTAATGCTGTGAAACTGTCAGCGGAGAAATACTGCTCAGCATCGATTATGTTGGCGAAGGGCGGTGTAGACATTACTCATAGCTACGAAATGCAATCACCTGCATAGTTTTCCTTATAGCTTCCAGAGAATAGAATCTACTTTTCCTGAAAAGCGCTCTCTAGAGTAGCTTTTATTGTTTTTTACGGCTGAAAACTGGTCTTGTCGTGGGTGTCGTCGTCCTGAGCCTAATACCTACCCTTCGGATCAAGCAAGCCTGTATGGCTATTCTCAAAATGTGAGAGGAGCATTTGGCATGCAAAAAAAAAGGCAGCTAGCGCTGCCTTAAGGGATATAGAGGGAGTATAGAGATATAAACTTGATCTTAGTAAAGCTTCCAAGTCGTTACCTACATTGGTTGGTAAGACTTAGCTTCACTGGGACTGTTGGTAATATAAGGGCCGCGCACCCATGATTCAAATGTATTAAGATAATAACCCTCATAACTACAAGGCATGTATTGTGGATACCAAGTTATTATCGAGAGTTGATCTGAATTTGTTGGTAGCGCTTCAGATGCTGATTGAAGAGCAAAGTGTTACTCGGGCTGCAGAGCGGTTATTTATTACTCAGCCAGCAATGAGTAAGACCCTGCAGAGGCTTAGGGAGCTATTTGATGACCCTCTCTTTATTCG
This sequence comes from Porticoccus sp., assembly GCA_011049795.1. The sequence continues at coordinate 10,118 of DRHD01000101.1, read as the reverse complement.
TAGTGGCCGAGGGCTGATACCAACCCCAAGAGCTACTGAGCTGGGAAAGCAATTGCCAATGTTGTTAGCTGGAGTAGCTGACTTAGTAGCCCCTAGCCAATTTGACCCGCTGACTTATGAAGGTGAAATTTGCATTATGGCGGCAGAGTTTATTGCTGTTCAGGTGATACCTACATTGACCAGCCGGCTTATTAATGAGGCACCCTTTATGTCATTAACACTGACCAGTGAGCCTCATGAGGAGGGGCGAGTACTGGAGGATGGTCAGCTGGATTTTGCCATTGAAATTGCCAGGCCATATTCCGATGAATACCATATGACTCCATTGGGTTCTTTCACGCCAGCGGTGTGGATGAGGGCTGAGCATCCGCTAGCAAAAAAGGAAACGCTCACCCTGAAAGAAATGCTTGAGTACCCCTTTATTCAATATTACTTACTCTTGTCGGGAGTCGTTTCAGCGGCGGTAGAAACCCGGTTTGATCGTGAGCTATCCAAGCTTGGACTGAAACGAAAAAAAAGCTTGGTCACCACCCAGTTAATGACAGCAATGGATGCTTTGCGGCAGACAGACTGCTTGATGATGGCGACCATGCACGACTTGAAAATTGAAGGGGAAACCTACGATATTGTCCGTAAGCCGTACCCAGAAGAGCTGGATTTCGATAGCACTGTTCCGGTAGTGCTGGTGCAGCATGCCAGAACCATTAAATCTCCGGCCCACCAATGGGTGAAAGAAAAAATTGTTGGTATCGTCAGAGAAATACAGGAAAGAGCAAAAGAGGCTGCTCGCTTACACCCGCATTAAAAAACCTTAGTTAAATGCGGTAGCTGGTTTCTGTCATTGCCTTGGATAGTAAGGCCATCAGGCCTTTGACCGGTGCGGGAAATTTCAGGCCTCCGGCATTGAGTGCAGAGTGCGCATGTTTCGCTTCATCGATGAGCATTTGTTTCACAATGGCACGGCTTTTCTCATCCTTGGGCGGTAATTCTTTGAGGTGATGCTCCAGATGCTGGCAGACCTGGTCTTCCGTAGCTGACACAAAACCCAAGCTGAGTTTGTCGCTGATCAGTCCAGCGGTGGCGCCAAGGCCAAATGATAGTCCGTACCAGATGGGGTTTAGGACACTGGAGTGACTTCCGAGTTGCTTGACTCGTTCCTGGCACCAGGCCAGATGGTCAATTTCCTCGTCAGCAGCTTGTTCCATTTCGCCCCGAACAGAGGTCAATTTTGCTGTGAGAGCTTGCCCCTGATAGAGCGCTTGCGCACAGACTTCACCCGTATGGTTGACCCGCATTAGGCCTGCAGCATGACGCTTTTCCTCATCAGAAAGATCCTGCTCAGTGGCCTCTTTAGCCGGAGAGCATCTCCCGTGTGCAGGTGCGTCCACAGCCAGTGTGCGCAGCGCGCGGTCTACCTGAAGCAATAGTCCGTCGAGAGGTGAAAGGCGTCGTAAACTCATTAATCTGTCCATTTGGCTGTTTAACCGGCAGCTATTGTAGCAAAATCAACGGCCCTGTTGTGTGGAGGTCATATGAAGGTCAGTCCTGTGGAAAGCCTGGGTTACGGTATTTACTGTATTGATGCCCGCTATATCAGTCCCGGTGTGGCCTGTTGTTACTTGATGGTAGAGGGTGATGAGGTTGCCATTATCGAAACTGGAACAGCGTATACGGCAGAAGCTATTGCTGAAGCACTGGCGGACTTGAACCTTTCCGCTGATGCGGTCCGATACATTATTCCAACCCATGTGCATCTTGACCATGCAGGTGGTGCTGGCGTGCTGATGCAGAGGTATACCGGTGCCAAGCTGGTCATTCATCCGCGGGGTGCCCGTCACATGATTGATCCGAGCAAGTTGATTGCTGGCACGAAAGCCGTTTATGGCGAGAAAAAATTCGAGGAATTCTATGGTGAGATTCTTCCTGTGCCAGAAGCGCGGGTGATAGTTGCCGAGGATGGAGATGTGCTGGATCTGGGTGGGAGGCCGTTAGAAATTCGGCACACACCGGGCCACGCTGAGCACCATTTTTGTGTTTGGGATCGCCAGAGCCGAGGGTGGTTTACTGGAGACACTTTTGGGATTTCTTATCGGGAACTAATATTTGGCGATAAGCGATTTATCATGCCCACCACATCACCGGTGCAATTTGATCCAGATAAGCTATTAGGCTCCATTGGGTTAATGATGAGCGCAGGCCCACAGAGAATGTATTTGACCCACTACAGCGTGCTTGAGCAGCCTGAACGTGTAGCGAAATTACTGTGTGAGCAGGTAGAAGATTACCGGAGAATTGCCCTGTCATTTAAACATGAGCCAGACCGGCAGCAATTGATTCTGCGCGAGGTAGAGGATATGACATTGGTGAAGATTAAAACGATGCAACCAGAAGCGGATTTGCAGGCGTTACGAAAAGTATTGGCACTGGATTTCAAGCTCAATGCCCAAGGTTTGGATGTTTGGCTGGCAAGACAATAAGGAGCAGTAGATATGCAGGATGCACATGACCTCGGCATTATTCTGGATTGCCGAATACCCATCATCGTATTGGAAAGCCATGAAGAGCAAAAAGCGCTTGATCTGTTTATGCGGGTTGGGCGCAAGCGAGATAAGCCGGTCTATCAGTGGACCTTGACCGATGGCTTACAAAAAGTCAGCTTTGGTTTGCAGCTGGTTAAACACGCTCAACACAATGAGCCAGAAGACGTTTTACAGCGAATTAAAGGCAGTACAGAGCCAGGTTTTTATGTGCTCTGTGATTTCCACCATTGGCTAGACGACCACCCTAAAAATATTCGCCTGCTAAAAGACATTGCTCAAAAAAACACTGCTGGTGCCATTACCATCGTGTTACTTAGCCACTCACTAGAGCTTCCTCCAGAGCTTTCCCGACTCAGTGCTCGCTTTAAAATATCCCTGCCTGATGATAAGCAGATACTGTCCATTATTCGTGAGGAAGCGAAACAGTGGGGGCAACGTAATGGTGATCAAAAAGTAAAAACCGATAACGAAACCCTGCAAAAGCTGGTGAGTAACCTCCAAGGCTTGCCTCGGGTAGATATCCGGCGTTTAGTTCGTGGTGCCATCGTGGATGATGGCGCTATTACGGAATCAGATATCCCAGAGGTCAATCAAGCCAAATTTAAATTGATGGAGCTGGATGGCATCCTCAGTTACGAATATGACACCGAGCAATTTACAGCAGTAGCTGGCATGGAGAACCTGAAGAATTGGCTGGATATCAGGCGTGGGGCATTCAATGGCAATGGTGATGTAGCCAATATCGATTCCCCCAAAGGTATTCTGCTGTTGGGTGTGCAAGGCGGCGGGAAAAGCCTTGCTGCAAAATCCGTGGCCGGTATGTGGAATGTGCCGCTACTCAGGCTGGATCTCGGCGCGCTCTACAATAAATTTCACGGAGAGACAGAGCGCAATCTGCGGGAATCTCTGGCCATGGCGGAGAAAATGTCCCCCTGCGTATTGTGGATGGACGAAATTGAAAAAGGCCTGAGTACCGATAATTCTGATTCCGGAACCTCCCAACGTGTGTTGGGTACGTTGCTTACCTGGCTGGCAGAGAAACAATCGCCCGTATTTGTGGTGGCAACCTCTAATGATATTTCCAAACTACCGCCAGAGCTGATTCGTAAAGGGCGCTTAGACGAATTATTTTTTGTCGACCTGCCCGATGAAAAAACCCGTGAAATTATTTTTAAAATCCATCTGGAAAAGCGAGAGCTGGATATAAGCAACTTCGACCTTACTGAATTAGCGCTGGTAGCCGAAGGTTTTACTGGTGCTGAAATTGAGCAGGCAATCGTCTCAGCGGTTTATCGGGGCTTATCTGAAAATGGTAATGGTGAGACTGCGAAGAGTTCTGATACACAGGGACATCAGAGAGTCGTTTCTCAATCATTGCTGTTAACTGAATTACAAGCCACAGCACCTCTTTCCGTTGTGATGGCGGAAAAACTAGCTGCGCTTCGACAGTGGGCAGATGAACGGAATATGGTGAGAGTTTAAGGTGTGTTAGCTTAGCTCAACCGGACAGTTATGGCATTTAGTTGCTATGTGTTCTAGCAGTCTGTTGGGTTGTTACTCTGACCCTAAATATTCATAACAGTTGTAAGGGATTTTTATAGTAAAAGATTTGATAATACCGGAACTAGTGAGTGCTCTGATTGAAATTTGAGGGATGATTGAGTGTTAAATAGGGATGAGGTTTGTGTTTTCAACATTGGTGAAGTTCAGCAGTTTATGCCAGAAATTAAAGCGCTGTCTGACCGGAATAAGAAATATTTAGGGATGCTACCTTATTCCGCGATGGAGCAACATGCAAAGCGCGGAGAAATACTCGTTCTGATAGTAAACAGATCATTTGCAGGGTACCTTCTTTTCAGGCCTGTGCCCTCATTCCGTCGACTTAGTATTACGCACCTATGTTTGGATGAGGAATTCCGAGGAGGCTTGCTTACTCAGAGGCTATTAGATCAGCTGAAGGCAAAATGTATAGAGCAGCAATATTCTGGTATTTCCCTTAACTGCCGTCATGATTATGGGGCGGCTAAGAAGGTTTGGGCTAATAATGGTTTTTACCCAGTTAGAGAAAAGAATGGAAGAGGAAAAGGTGATTACCAAGTTGTCACTTGGTGGTGGGCAAACAGTTCTGCTCCAAGCTTATTCGAATCATATGAAGGGAACCCTGAGAAAATTAATGGCGTAATTGACGTAAATACGCTGATAAATTTAAAAGAAAATGATATTTCTACTGCAGCTCTTACAGGTGATTGGCTGGTAAATGAAATAGAGCTATCTATAACAAAAGAAACATATGTTGAACTGCTGAGGCATGAAGAGGCTCTAGTTCGAGAAGAATCAAGAACATTTGCTGGTCGATTTCCAATGGTCGAAGCGAACGATGAGATTTTTGATGAGAAACTTAAAGAATTAGAAGCCATACTGCCATTAGCAATAACACCTCAAGATAAATCTGATAGGCGCCAGCTTGCATATACGTATAGCGCAAATATTGAAGTATTTATTACCAGTGATGTCGATTTATTAAGTTTTGCAGACCTTGTTAGAGAAAAATGCGGAATGCATATGTTTAAGCCTGAAGAATTCGTCTTACATGTTGACGAAACTTTGCGTGAAAGCATGTATCGTCCTGCTCGGTTTGCTGGAACTAGAGTATCGATGAATAAGATTGCTTCTTTGGATCTTAATTTGGCTCAGACTCAGTTTAGACACAATCAAGAACGAAAATCTACATTTACAAGGCTGTTAAGAGCCGCTGTATCAGATGTGCATAATACAGAAGTTTATCTAATACGCGATGGTAGTAGCCAGTTATTGGGGATGTTTTCGATGTCCAGTATCGCTGATAAAGAATGTGTTGTTAGAATTCTTCGTATTAATGCTGGCTCTCTGTCATTTACTTTAGCAGCGCAAGTTCTAGACTCAATTATCAAGAAGGCGATAGTGTTAATGGTAGAGCAAGTCAGGATTGTGGATAGCTACGCCGAAATAAGCCATCAATTATTATCTACTTTTGGGTTTTATCTCATCAATAATCAGTACGTTAAGCTTTGTGATTATACGGCGAGAAGTTTGCAGAAATTAAAAAACATTATGGATAAAAAGGTACATATTAAGGGCAGTGGGGAGGTGTTAGTTAAAGAGTTGATTCCTTGTTCTACAGCTTCTCCATTATGGCTTGAAAAGGCACTAAGTCCAGCGAAAGCATTGGATGCTGACGTGCCAATATACGTTATCCCTATAAAGCCACATTGGGCTATGGAATTATTCGATCACCGGTTGGCACTGGAGGATTTATTTGGCTCTAAACCTGAACTCGCGTTTAGTTATGAAAACGCATACTACACTGCAACAAAGCAGATTATACAAGCTCCAGGAAGGATAGTTTGGTATGTATCTAAAGGTAGTAGCACTAAATCAAGTTCATACGGAAAAATACGTGCAATCTCATATTTAGATGAAGTTACATTTGGGTGCCCGAAAGAGCTGTTTAAGAAGTATCGACGGCTAGGAATTTATTCATGGAAGGATGTTTTAAATGCGGCAGGCGGTGACATGAATCGAAAAATTCAGGCATTATTGTTTTCTAGAACTGAGTTGTTGTCCAATCCGATGTCGTTAGCTGAATTTAAAAAATTGCAACGGGAACATGGTGTTGCTGAAAACAATCTCCCAGGCCCACTTAAAATAACCCCAGCCTTATTTGAGTCTATATATAAGAGAACATGATGGATAAACATGAATATTTATTTGGAGGCCATAATATATGATTGCACTCTTGCCAATTAGACCGAAGTACGTGGATGAAATTCTTTCAGGGAATAAAAAAGTTGAGTTTCGTCGGACGAAATTTAAGCGAGATGTTCGGTATATTGTGATTTACGCATGTTACCCAGTTAAAAAGATTGTGGGTTACTTTGACGTTGAAATGATTGATGACACTACGCCTCAAATGGCTTGGGATAATTACGGGAGTGTCGGTTCAATAGATCAAGATTCTTTTAATGATTACTACAAAGGAAGTGAACGAGCGTATGTAATTGGTATTGACGAGGTGGTTTGCTTTGATAATCACCTGTCCTTGTCCGATATTTGTACTGAGCTTCAAGCTCCTCAGAGTTATAGATATTTATCTACTGCATTATTCGAAAAGGCTAAAATGGAAGGTTCTCGTATTTAAAAAGTTTGGCAGAGTAAAAAGGCTAACGTTCGCTTTCAGCCAAAAGCGGACTGTTAGGTAATATAAAATCTTTACCTAACTAGGCGCTATTTCTCTCTCGCAGCAGCCCGATACCCAATATCTGTACGGTAATAAACGTTATCCCAAGAGATTTTCTTGGTTAGTTCATAGGCTTGTTGTTGGGCTTCAGTAACGGTATTTCCAAGACCTACTGCACACAAGATCCTTCCTCCATTAGTTGTCACTTGTCCGTTGATGTCTTTGGTGCCGGCATGAAAGACTTTTTCATTGCTGCTGTCGGTATCAGCAGCTGGTAATCCGGAAATTACGTCACCTTTGTTGTAGCTGGCCGGGTAGCCTCCTGCGGCGAGAACCACGCCTAGTGCCGCTCTTGAATCCCACTCCACGGTGCATTGATCCAGTTTTTTATCCATTGCTGCGTTACAGAGTGCAACTAAGTCGGATTTCAGGCGCATCAGGATCGGTTGGGTTTCCGGATCCCCAAAACGACAGTTGTATTCAATGACCTGGGGGCTACCCTCAGGTGTGATCATCAGCCCGGCATAGAGAAAACCCGTATAGGGGTTACCTTCTTTCGCCATGCCTTCTACGGTGGGACGAATAATTTCATCCATCACGCGGTTGTGAACCTCGGGTGTGACTACAGGTGCGGGTGAGTAGGCACCCATGCCGCCAGTGTTTGGTCCTTTGTCGCCATTGTCTCTGGCCTTGTGATCCTGAGAGGTGGCCATGGGCAAAATATTTTCCCCATCCACCATGACAATAAAGCTGGCTTCTTCACCGGCTAAAAATTCTTCGATGACCACTCGGTGCCCAGCTTCACCAAAGGCATTACCCGCCAGCATATCTTTGACGGCTGATTGCGCTTCTTCCAAGGTCATAGCGACGATAACGCCCTTGCCCGCGGCAAGGCCGTCGGCTTTCACGACAATGGGCGCGCCCTTTTCTTGAAGATAGGCGAGTGCAGGTTCGATTTCAGTAAAATTTTGATACTCGCCAGAGGGGATATTGTTGCGAGCAAGAAAGTCTTTGGTAAATGCCTTGGAGCCTTCCAGTTGCGCGGCCCCTTTGCTGGGGCCAAAGGCCTTTAATCCGCGAGCGGCAAAGAAATCGACAATGCCATCTACCAGCGGTTGTTCAGGCCCGACAATAGTCAGCTCGACATTAGTCTGTTTGGCAAAATTGGCCAAGGCTTCAAAGTCGCCAGCATCTATGGAGACATTTTCTACCCCAGGCTCCAGTGCCGTCCCAGCATTGCCGGGCGCGACAAAAACAGTTTCAACGTTTTCGCCTTGGGCTGCTTTCCATGCCAGTGCGTGTTCACGTCCGCCTGAGCCAATGACTAGAATATTCATGGATGAGTTTTCCCTGACTTACTGGTTTTGCCTGAAAATGAAAACGGCGATTACCCTGGAATAGTGAGTGGGATGGTGCAATCGCCGCAAAAGAACAAAGGGCTGCATAATGCGGCCCTTTATATTCTGAGCTTAGTGCCGGAAGTGCCTCATGCCGGTAAATACCATGGTCATGCCGTGCTCGTCGGCCGCGGCAATGACTTCGTCATCGCGAATCGATCCGCCGGGCTGTATGACACAGCTGATACCGACACTGGCAGCGTTGTCGATACCGTCCCGGAAGGGGAAGAAGGCATCGGATGACATGACGGCACCTTTAACTTCAAGGTCGGCATGTTCAGCTTTAATGGTAGCGATTCGGGCGGAGTTTATCCGGCTCATTTGGCCAGCACCCACACCGATGGTTTGGTTGTTTTTGGCGTAAACAATGGCATTGGATTTGACCATCTTGGCGACCTTCCAGGCAAACAGCATGTCGTCGAATTCAGCCTCGGTAGGTTTGCGCTTGGTAACTACTTTCAGGTCATTGGCAGTTACCATACCTTTGTCGCGGTCTTGAATTAGCAGGCCGCCGTTGACGCGCTTGTAGTCAAAACCTTGTGCTTGTGTTGATTCATCCCACTTGCCACATTCCAGTAGGCGAACATTTTTCTTGGCACTGACCGCTTCGCGAGCGGCTTCAGAAATACTGGGTGCGATAATCACTTCGACAAATTGACGTTCGCAGATAGCGGCGGCGGTGTCGGCATCGAGCTCGCGGTTAAAGGCAATAATGCCACCAAAGGCTGATTCTGGATCAGTGGCAAAGGCTAAATCGTAGGCGGTTTTAATATCCGTGGCCACAGCCACGCCACAGGGGTTGGCGTGTTTCACAATAACGCAGGTAGGCTGGTCAAACTGTTTGACGCACTCCAGTGCAGAATCGGTGTCGGCGATATTGTTGTAAGACAGTTCTTTGCCTTGTAACTGTTTGGCCGTGGCGATACTGGCACCAACTGGATTTTCCTCTATATAGAAAGCAGCATTTTGGTGGGGATTTTCACCGTAGCGCATTTCCTGTGTTTTGAAATACTGGGCGTTGAAGGTGTTGGGGAAATTACGTGTTTCGTTGGCTGTGTTGCGGGCACCAAAGTGGTTGGCGATCATGCCGTCATAGCCTGCAGTATGTTCAAAGGCTTTAACCATCAGGTTGTAGCGGGTTTCATAACCCAGCTGTCCATCTTGCCCCTTCATTTCATCCAGTACCGCGCTGTAGTCACTGGCATTAACCACGATGGCGACGTCTTTGTGGTTTTTTGCCGCAGAGCGAACCATGGTGGGGCCACCAATATCGATATTTTCGATGGCGGTAGGCAGATCACAATTTGGGTCGGCAACAGTGGCTGCGAAGGGGTAGAGGTTGACGACAACCATATCAATACCAAGGATGCCGTGCTCAGCCATGACTTCGTCATCGATGCCGCGGCGGCCCAATATGCCTCCGTGTACTTTGGGGTGTAGTGTTTTTACTCGACCATCCATCATCTCAGGAAAGCCTGTGTAATCGGAGACTTCCCGCACGGCAATACCGTTATCGTTAAGCAGGCGGTGGGTGCCGCCGGTCGAGAGAAGTTCTACGCCCTGGGCGCTGAGCTCTCTGGCAAATTCAACAATACCGGTTTTGTCAGATACGCTGATCAGGGCGCGGGAAACTTTACGCAGATCACTCATGATGTCCTCGTCAGTAGTTTTTAAAGCTCGTCAGTTTGAAGCTTGTAGTTTTAAAACTCAGTGTTTTAAAGTAAGTCGTATTGTTTTAGCTTCTTTCGCAATGTGCCTCTATTGAGGCCCAGCATTTGCGCAGTTTTACTCTGGTTGTTGCGTGTGTAGGTCAGCACAGCTTCCAATAGGGGTGCTTCCACCTCGCTGAGTACCAGCTGGTAAAGGTCGTTGGTCGGTTGTCCATCCAGGTGTAAAAAATATTGATGAAGAGCATTTTCCACACACTGGCGCAGTGATTCATGATGGTGAGTGACAGTGGTTGGT
>DRHD01000100.1 GCA_011049795.1 Porticoccus sp. | reverse complement strand
TCCAGTGCCGTCGACGGCTTTTGGGCAAAGTCCCCTTCAGTTGCGATTACAAATATCGCAGGCGCACCGGCAGCGCCGTTCTCGTCCGCTTCCTCACGAGCTACATAGAGCTTGTGGGCAAGGGTTGTCAGGCTATTGTCACCAAATCCGGGCATTAGATATCATATCTCCCACGCGTCAGTTCAAATATGCTTTTTGCTGCGGCGACAAGTTGATCTGTATTAAACAATATAACGTCACCAATTTTGCCATCCCACGACCTATTGCTGTCTTTGTTATCGCCAATTATAAGTGTATCATCGCCATCTGAAGTACGAGTATCGCTGCCCGGCAACTGGTCTGTTGTTACTGCTACTGCAACACCGTCTACATAAACAGTTGGTACGTCAACAGCCTTGTCGGCTTGATACACAAGAAGAATATGCTCCCACACGTTACCTGTAACATCAAAAGACCAAATGCCATTATCGCCAGTAAAAACCTGAGTGAACTTCATAGAGTTCTGGGCCGCATTTAATTGCAGGGACCATGACGCTTTACTGGCGGCCATTCCTTCGTTGTTTTCACCCGTGCCGGTACTGTTTAACCAAATACTTATTGCCCCTGTGATATCAAAAATGTTATCGATTGTCGAATCACTGCCACAAGATATCTCATCATTAACACCATCAAACAAAAAACCCGGATATGCAGGAACCGCACCTGTTACCGTACCCAAATTTCCATTTAGGGAATAGTCAAAGACCTCCCCGGTCGTAGTCAAGCCATACCACAATTTGTAGTATGCAACCATGTCCTTTGTCGGCACCTGCTGTTCAACGAATCGCTGTTTCATCAGATACCCCGCAAAGTAACCGTAACTGTTTCAGCAGCAGTGGGATCAGTAAATCCTAATATGATATTCACCTCAGAAGCGATTGACTCGCTGACACTAAAAACGTGTGTCGCCGGATCAGCCAGATTGGTTACAGAAAAGATAGTATTATCTCCGTTGTCTGTTAATGACACATCGACCGACCCGTCGCCGGTAGTGAAATCAGTTATCTTAACGATGATCTTCTGGATTATGCCATTGAGGAGGACCGTCGCCGCGCCAGTGGTATCGCCGCTAATAATAGAGAATACGGTTATCTTTTCCCACACTTGAAGATTGTTCAACGTACCACTTCTCTTGTCTATGGTAGTGGTAGTTGTTCCTGCTGAAGCTGTCATAATATACTCCTTAGTCTATTAGTGTTGTCGTATGCCCTGCCGCCGTCCAGGCGTCGCTTTCTTCCTGCACGTACTGTTCTTTCGCGTCTGTAGCCATCGCTCTCGGCAGGTACACCTCTTCTATTTCCTCGGTCAACCTGTCCTGAAGGCCTTTGTTCTGTGTACGTGTATACAAAACGTGTATTGCCATCTTGCGCCACAATACCTGTATGAAGTACGTCGGGAAATCCGTTACCGCCAGATCCGACAAAGCAAGAATGTAGCTCATTGCGACAGTATCGCTTTCCATGTTCGTCAAAACCCATGTCCGCTTGACAATCCAGTCAGTTATCGGCAGACCCCCTACGCATACATCTGTTACGCGCGTAGACGTTGGCTTGGCGTACCTGTATGCGAACTTGTCGGAAGTCCACTTTGCCGTTCCGGTAGCGTCATCGGCTACGAAAGTTGCCGTGATAACAAAGGAAACCGTTGTCGATATAGACTCGACAAGATACTGGCCGTCGTAGTTCGTTGTACCCGTGATTATCACCTGATCGCCCGCAAGTAACGCATGGGTAGCCGTTACCGTGGTCGTAGTGGCTGTCGCTAATGTAAAAGCAGTAATCGTTGCAGAATCTCTGTCTACCTCCGACACGTCCCATTGGGTAAACTTCCAGCCCTTCTCAGGGCCGATACCAAGAGTCTCTTCAACTATCGGGCTCCATACAGCATTAAACTCGTTAGTAAAGGCTACGTTGTCTGCGGCAATGTCATCAACTATTGCTTCACCGATACGTATTGCTACCAAATTCGCTATGTCTGTTTTCGAGCTCATTCTGTTTCCTTTGGAACTGGCGGCTTTGATTCTACCGGGCTAACAGGAACCCGTGACTTTGCTATCCTGCGTTTATATTCGGCGAGCTTGACTGATTGCTCGATTATGGCAATCTCTAACGCCTGCCTTTGAGCAAAGTCCACAAGGACCTTTATTTCGGCTTCTGTTTTTCGCTCTGGCGCATTTTCCATGTACCGCCAGATACAACTAATAATAGCCAGTAGCGATACCACTACAACTATCACGATTTGCCATTTAATCTTCATGCTTTTCTCCTTAGAAGAGTTATGGGCGGAGACACATTGCCCCCGCCCCAAATTAACATTACGCTCCGCCATCGGCCCAATCAGCCGCCGTCGGATAAACACTGATGATACCCCACTGAGTAGCACTGACTGCCGATACGGTAATCGTATCGCCCAGTGTCGAACTTGTCATCTTATCGCCTGCGCCAAGCGATAGATGAAGGAATACATCAGAACCGTCAAGGTCTATTCCAATCTCCTGCCCTGTCTCTGTAACGACAAAGGTGTACCAGCAACCTAAAGCCGTACTTGCTTCGGGCAAGGTAAACGTAGTGCCATCAGCATCGCCGGAGTTGTTGAAGACAGTACCGGACTGAGCGATAGTAACTATCTCGTTATCAATGTCGGTAGTCTCAACTGCTTTTGTGCCTACCACAGTAGTCGCGCCGTCACCGACAATAGTACCGTTAAACGTCGCTGTGCCCGCTACAGTCAATGCACCGGATACAGTCATGGCCTCGCTGCCATTAGTGATAGTGAGTTTTCCGGCAGTAGTCAGGATAATGTCATCGGCAGAATTCAACTCAATGTCGCCACCTGTTCCGCCGTCAGCATTTAACAAAATCTTACCGTCAGTGGTTTCAAAGTTAATAGCTACGGCATCAGACGTTGCGCCGGTGGCATTGACCTTGAACTGGTCTGCCTCTGCGTCAGTCAGCGTATATAAAGCATTACCACATACAGGCAGAATCGAATCGGCTCCGGCATCCCAAAGCCAGTATTCGCCGGTAGTAGCACCAAACAGTTTTACATCGTCGCCGTCAGTGTCAGCACCAAAACTATAGGTACTTGACTCATCACTTGTTAGTGAACCAAATGTAAATGCCTGGTTAGTAGCTGTCATGCTGAAATCATCGGAATCGCCGAAGTTGATTAAATCGGCATCACCAAGTTCAATATCAGCATTGTTAAATACTAACGCTCCATTCGTGTTCTGGTTCTCATCCCATGTCATCAATCCAGAACCGGCATCACCATAAAACAACACATCAATACCAGCGCCAGACGTACCAAAAGATACCGTACCAGTGCCATCCACGATATTGTCAATAGTAAGCACGTCAGACGCATCAGAAATTGTAAAATCACCAGTACCAAGCGTATCACCAAACAAAATAGCGTCACCGTCGCCAAGAGCGATTGGGTACGAATCCATCAATAGTATGCCGGGGTTAGCGTCAAACAAAGCAATGTCGGTATTAGTAGAACCCACGATCTTCAGGTCCATTGCGTTTGTTGCACCTAACTGAATCTGGCCGGTATTGTCAGTCGCAGCTTCGATGAGAAGGTTGGTCTGGTTCCATGTAATCGTAACATCGGCCACGTCGCCAAATGAAAGAACAGCGTCATCTTCTATCAGAAGCTCATCGTCAGTTGCATCAAAAATAACATTCGCCGCTGAACCTGTCCATGTCTGGTCGCCCGTCCATGTACCGACTACGCCAGTAAACGCGCCTGCACTGCTTATGGCCCAACTATCGTCAGTGCCTTCGATATCGTTAGAACTTGACTGTCCCTGAATATCAATGG
>DRHD01000099.1 GCA_011049795.1 Porticoccus sp. | reverse complement strand
CTTCTGGTGGATCTGCTGACATCGACATTGACGCTGCTGCGGGTTCTGTCATTATTGATGGCGGCGAATCGGCGGCAGATGCCGTTCAAGTCGTAAGCGCCGGAGGCATGGATATCTCTTTGGTTGATGATTTCGACCTGTCGCTCGTATCAGGTTCAACGGATGAGAATATGAGTTTTGTTCTCAGCGGGGCAACTGCTTCCAGTATTATTTGGACGTCCAGCGGTACAGGAACAGATGCAATGGACTTTAATACCAGTGCTGGCGGTATGGACTTTGACATTGCCGGTGGGGCGGCAGGTGAAGATTTTGCCGTTACAACGGACACGTCTATCACGTTCGTCACTACTGAGGCTGTTGCGAATCAGTTTTATATTGACGCACAGGGAGCAGTAACAGGTATCGCTATCCAATTTGAGACTACAGAGGGCGGTATTCATCTTTTGGCAGACCATTCCACTAAGGGCGACATTACTTTAGACGCAGAAGATGATATTATCCTGACTACTACTGGTGCATTGACGATTACTAACACAGATCCCACGACTATCTCTGGGGCATTAACCGTAACAGGTGATACTCAACTTATTTCTGTTACGCGAATTGACACACCTATTGAAATTGTAGCAGCTACGAATGAGATTGAGATTACTGAATCTGGTACGGTGTATGTATTAACCAATGCCACAGAGTACGCAACGACACTGCCTACGGTTGCCACATCGGCCGGTGTTACATTCCGGATTATTGTCGGAGCCGTTCCGTCTGGTGATGATTACACTGTCGTAACCGATAGCTTGGAGGATAAAATCTCCGGGTCAGCAACAGTTAATGGGGCTGCTGTTGAAGCTACCACGGACGATACTATTACTTTCACGCGCGACGCTGCTGCTATTGGCGATTGGGTTGAATTAACAAGTGATGGTGTTTTATGGTATGTTAGCGGGCAGGGCGTAGCCGCAACTGCCATTACATTCACTGGAACCTAATCAGGTATTTGTTTTCAACAGGTCCGGCTTTCGGGTCGGGCCTGTTTTTGGAGTTATCATGGCATTAGGTAAAGCGGAAGTTCTGGCATTCGTAAACGCGGCGTTATTGACGAGTTTGACTCAAGATGAAGTCAACCCGGCAATCAAGGCGACATTGACTGATTTGGCGAAGTACAATCTACTGACGGCCGCGCCAGTCGAAATTGTCGCACTGTCTGGCGCAAAGACGATTGATTACCCGACGCTTTTCAAGAGACTTGTAACGATCCAACCCAACGACGGCAGCAACGACAGGAATCCACTGATTGCATTGCCCGGTGGGTACAAAGAGTATCTGCGAAAAACAGAAGGCTTGCAGGTCAGTTCAACCCCCGGGCAGATGTGGTTCGCGGAATACAACAAGAAATTCTTCATCTACCCGACGCTGAGCCAGGATATTACTTTCACAGTCGACTACTATCAGCATTCGGCCAGAGACGTTGACAATATTGCGTTTGGCGATGAGTTCGCAAACGCCGTGAATTTCGGGAGCACCTATCACGCGGCGCTATTCCGGAAAAAAACAAGTTATGTGGATATATGGCTGCCAATCTATCTGGCGGAACGCGCTACGATGATAGCCATGAATCCGCCTCAGCCCAGCATTGTAGGCCGTTGATAATGAATAGAACAATGACATTTATGGCAAACCGCAACAACATTAAGCCAGTGTTTGAGATCATAACCTTTATGGTGATGATACTCCATTGCTTGCTCACCACAAGAGCAGGACAGGGTATCAGGTCGAACCAGTTTATTGCTGCGGATAGCACTTGCAATGGCATTTTTTGCTTTACGTTTTTCCGGGTTCTTGTTGCAGTATTCCTTATGATTCTGTCTGCCTTTTTCTGTTTTGAGGTATTTGCTCGAAGCCTTTTGCTGTATAAGTTTTCCTTTTTCGGTTTGTCTGAACTTTTTAGTGGCTTTTTGCTTGCAGAGTTTTCCTTTCTTGGTTTTCCAGTACTGCTGATTGATCTTTGTATGGCAATCTTTGCAATAGCATCGATAACCATCCTTTCTGCAACAGTTTTTGTAAAACTCTGTCAATGGTTTAATTTCCTTGCAAGACGAGCACTTCTTCAATACGATGGTTTCAGGCATTGCTGTTTACTCCTAATAAACGGTCGTGTTTTTGAGCCGTCAGAGAGCCAACCTCTCTGCGGCTTTTTGTATTATATCACTTCTTTGGAGATAGTCAAGTGAACAAAAATCCAATCAAATCGAAAACGATCAACAGTGCAATCGTCATCATCATTATTGCCTTGATGAACATTATCGGTATCGGCGACAAGCAGATAGCTCAAACCTATGATACGATCACCGACGGCAAGGGAACAACCGAACAGGTCAAGGACATCGGCGTTGTTGCTGGAGCAATCGGTGTCATTTACGGCAGAGTCATGGTCGGGAAAGGCAAAGATGAAAACAAAGACTAAACACATACTGATTGCAGTTTTGTTAATCTGGCTTTCTCCGACCATAGTTAATGCCTTGTACCAGCCTATCAGTATCGTCAAGACCCTTTTGCAAAGTTCGATGGCGACAGTCTTCAGCAGTACCTATGATATTGCCACGCCTGCCGGGTCAGATTCGCCGTCAGAGGCTGATGACCGCATGAGAGAGACTAAGGCGGCTGTCCAGGAGCGCAACAACGTAGACCATTACTGGCCCTTAACTGGCACAGAGGTTTCGGACGTCGATGCAGGCGAGCATCGAAAGGCCACTCTTAGGACAGGGTCTGCGCCGACCGCTGTGGCTGACAAGGGATTTATGTATGCCAAAGACGTATCAGCTAAAGCCGAACTTTTCTACCGCGACGAGGATGGGGACGAGGTCCAGTTAACGAGTGGAGGAAAGGTTGGTGCGGCTACTTTAGACTTGCTTGCGAATAATGTTAATGTCGCTGGGACGCTCGATGTAACAACTTCTGTAGATATCGCAGGAACAGTTGTGGTTGTTGGTACGATAGATGATGACACTATGGCAGCGGCCACAGATACAACAATCGCAACCTCCGAGAGTATCACGGCTTACATAGACAGTCTTACAACTGACCTGGTCTTCGATAGCGATTGGTTTGCTGTTACAAAAGGAACCTCCTTCACAAAGACACATAATTTGGGTTCGCAGATATTAGATGTAACTGTACTGCAAGCCGTTGATAGTGGTGGCAACCCAGACACGTCGCTTCTTTTCAAAGCCTTGTGGGCCGGTATCAGTGCAGTTGGCAGCAACGGTCCGGGAGTGCGGATATCTTCGAATACCCAGTTAGTAATTACTGCCGGAGAAAATGCTGCAATTTATTATCTCGATGCAACTGGTAACGATGTCATAGTTGAAAATGGTCATTACAGAGTAATTGCAAAAAAACTGGATTAAATGGCAGACTTTGCATTAACAAGTGGCGAAGTCGGTAAGAATGAGCAGATACCGACTATACGGTTAGACGAAGCGTTCATGGCGGACGAGTCAATTAACATGCGCGTGCGTTACGGCGAGGCTAAGTCGATCAAGGGCAGACTTGCCGAGTTGTTTGACTCCGAGAATGAGAAGATTGCTACGCCGACCGATGTATTTGCGATCACGTCGATTGTGTCGGGTTCTAAAACAATCAACATCGCTGGCGATCATTCGGCTGGAAGTACGGCTCTGACAGTAGGGGCGACGATCCGGGTTAATGGTAACGACGAAGATGGCAATAACATCACGTTTACAGTCGATACCCTGCCAACTACGTCGAGTATCGTTGTCGTGGAAGCCATCACAACAGACGCAGGTTCCGGCAGCGTGTTTGTCGGCACAACGCCGGTCATTGAGTACCATCGGCACGTCAGGCAGGCAAACGCCGCTGAATTGCTCTTGCTCGGGACAGTGAATCATGCTTTCCTGTGGAACAATACCGATAAGTCATTGACCGTCAAATTCACGTCAGGCACACCCGACACAGTCGAACACTGGAGTTTCGTTACGCATCTTGACGATGTTTACGCAACGAATAATGTTGACCTGATCCAGAAGTGGAATGTAAGCGATTCGCCAGCGAATTCATTTGCGGATTTGGGCAGTGCATCAGGGGTCGATGTAGAGGACGGGTCCACGTTCGTCATAAAGGCCCGATTCATTGCGAGTTTTGAATCGTACCTATTCTTGTTCTACGTGACACATAATGACAATTCCGTATTTCCACTGAGGGCAAATCATTCGAGCAGGGCCGACCCGACTGATTTCGATGTGAATAGTTCAGGTGATGCCGGGCTCAAGAATTTCGACGAGACACCTGACTTCCTGGTGGGCGTTGGCTTCTGGCAGAACAACATGATCGTGTTCAAGCAGGAGCGCCATTTACGCGGTACACTTGTAACCGATGACGCGGTGTTTACATGGGAAGAAGAAGAACTGAAAATTGGGGGCTTGTCGCAGCACGCTATTGAAAACGACCGGGCCGGACGGTTGTACTGGCTGGCTTCGGATCTGACAATGAGAGAGATACGAACACCTGTCGACGTGTCGGCGCTAGTGGACAAGACGATCAAAAACCTCAATACGTCGAAAGCGGAATTTGCCCAGATGGCTTTCGTCGATCCGTTTGGGACGATCAATCTGGCGTTGGCTATCGGTAGCTCGGAAACGAACAACAGGATAATCAGTTTCAATCCTGAGACGGCTGATAGCTTCCTTGTGAATATCCCGGTCAGGGCGTTCGGTAAATTTACCAGACAGGCAGCGTTTACATACCAGAACCTGCCCTTTGAGAATTATGATGACTGGGGTGCGGACTGGGGGTCTTATGACACTGGGGTTTCGGTCGTAGGGTTTCCGTTGCTTCTGGTTTCGGATTATAGTGGTAACACGTTTGATATGTACCTGACGCAATCAGACGACGGCGACGATATGCTTCGGGCGTTTGTGTTCAATACGAATCTCGGTGCGATCTTTCCGTTCAAGCGAGTCAATAACGGAATGTACGGCATCTTCCGTCGGAGAGGGTTAGGCAGTTTTGTCTCGGTCTATATTCGCAACAATGAATCCGACGGCTGGACTTTCCTTGGTACGATGTCGCTGACTGCTTCGGATACTCGTGAGTTTGTGATAGTTCACCTGCCATTCGACGAACGGTTTCAGAATGCACAGTTCAAATTGGAGAGTACAGCCTTAATGGATGTTATAGGAGTTATATTTCGAGATTTTGAATTGGGCGACGATCGATGAGTCTTTTGCCGAAGAAATTTGCGTTCCCGGAAAGTTCAATCAATACTGTAAAGGACCTTGACGATATGAAGCGAGTGTTCGCTGATTTCGTCAGGGAGTTCAATAGATGGTACGCCAAGCTTTTCGACCAGATAGAAAACGGCGGCATGGAAACACAGACATGGCGGATAAAAGAAGCTGACGCTGCTGACGTGGCAGCAGGAAACAGGGTTGCCCTTGGCGACCTGGTGTTCCAGCGCAAGATCAGTGGGATATGGAAAACTGCAAATGCTTTCAGAAAGGTCTAACATGAAAAATGTAATGAAACATCTAATTTTAATCTTAATGCTCTGCGGATTTTGTTGTGGCGACATTATAATGGACGAGACCGGCGACAAGATTATCTGGCCGGATGGCGAAATGGAATTCCAACTTAGCTTTGTAAGAGTCGGCGGCGTAAGGTTTGGGGTAGTAGATGGCGACAATGCGATTACTTTTCTTGAACGACTCATATTTACGTCGGGCGGTCCTTTCGACCTTGATGAAATCATAGCAACTAACACTGGAGGATTCGTTATATCAGGGACATCCGGTGTAACAGTTCTTTCTTCTGGTGGACCGCTCAATCTCTTCGCAAATGACGATATTGTCATCAATCCGCAAGGGTTTGCTACTGAAATAGTTGGCGATCTTTCTGTAACGAACCGGCTATTTGTAAATAATAATGAAGTCGGAGGATCGATAAGACTCTTTGGAAGCAATACTGACGAACTACTTGTTGCGGCCCAGTTCACTAATGTTGTCCAGGAAACGGATGGCGTGCCGTTTGAGTTGCGGCTTACCGGGACGTTCACTGATGGTTCGGATGCTGATTACGCAATAGAGATAGATGGTACCGACCCGGACACATTCAAGTGGAGCAAGGACACAATAGAGCAAGCGACGGGTGTGACTGCACCAGATACTTTTACAACGTTGGACGCTGGAATCCAAACAGCGTTCCTTAACTCAGGCTCGGATATATTTGTCCTTGGGGATCAATGGTCTTTCACTGCTGTTGCCAGTCCTACAGCGATCCTGAACGTCGACACGGTGACCCCGCTGGTAACCATCGACGCCCTGAGCGTTACAACTACAACGTCTCTGGGCGGCGCTCTTGACATGAACGGCAATGATATTACAGATACCGGAAACATCATACCTGTTGACGGCACTAAGACGTTGGGGTCGAACGCAAACTTATGGGATGATATTTGGCTTAACGGCAGGATTGGCGTTATAAGCCCCGGTTTCTATCTGGACATTGATATAAGTAACAGTAAGTTTAATTTTGTGTCAAATGCTACTGACGTTGTTTTGCAACTGGACGGCAGCGGGGCAAACACAGGCACATTCACCTTTGAGAGCGATAACGACATCTTCAAGATCGGTGCCCAGAGTTTCTCGGTAGACGACGTACTGGTTGTGGATGCGGTGAATGATACAATAAATGGCACATTCATCAGGGGCGATAATACTACCAATACCCTATTCGTAGGCACTGATTCGTTCGGCGGCTTACCGGGTGGGATAACTCAAGCTCAGAATGACGGCTTACGGAACATAGGAGTTGGGCTTGAATCCGGCTTTAATAATGATTTTTCTGGTGGCGGCAGCGATGGTACTGACAATATCTATGTTGGCTATCGTGCCGGAAAAGGAGCCGCAGGCGGGTCAACAGGGAGGATAAACGTAGCCATCGGAGCGTTTGCGATGCAGGACATAACCAGTGGATTCCAGAATGTAGCTCTGGGTGCATCGGCAATGGCTAACTTAATGTCGGGGAATGGTAATTTTGCACTCGGCACTTCGAGTTTACTTGACCTAACGTCGGGCAACATCAACATAGCTATAGGAACTTCCGTTCTTGCAAACATTACAAATGGAGTTGCCAATATAGCTATAGGCAGACAGGCTGGGACCAATTTAGGCCCTGGATCTTCAAGAAAAAATAATGTTTTTATAGGAGACAGGTCAGGGCTTGCTGCAACAGCGGGGGCTTCAAATATTTTCCTTGGTTTTCATAGTGGAAGATTCCAGGCGACTCCTACAAGTGTTTTGTTGATAGATAATCAGGATAGGACCAATGCTGCAACAGAACTTACCAACTCTATTATCTACGGAGTAATGAATGCCGATGGTGTTGATGATGCTTCATTACAAAGTCTGACATTTAACATAGGCAGCCTTACACTGAATCCCGGCACTGACACAGATATGGTTGTTAACTTCACAGGCACAACCAACTCCGGCGTTCTGACATGGATGGAGGACGAGGACTATTTCAAGTACAGCGACGAAATCCTTATGGACTCTGCTGAAAAACTTTTCTTCCGCGACACAGCAATCGGAATCTACAGCCAAGCCGACACGTTCCTGGACCTGTTCGCTGACGGCGGCATACGATTCGGTGATAGTTCGGCGGGGGCGCCGACGAATTACACGAACTTTGCCGACGGTTTGCAGACAATGGTAGGCACCGCAAGGGTATTAAGAAGTGTCGATTTTGAACCGGAAGCGGTGAAGAAAGGTGGAGTAGGGCCAGGAGACAGTGATGAAGATGGTTTTCCGATACACGATTATTCCGCCGCCAGTGATGAAAGCGTTTTTATCCATTGGGAGATACCACACAGTTACGCATCGGCGGGCGAGATACATTTACACGTTGAATACTTTGTCGATACCGCTCCAGTTGGCGCATCAACTGTAACGTGGGGCGTTGAATATAAAAAACTATCTATTGGCGACAATTTTGATTTCGGAGCCGGAACAACGACCATCATTGTCAATGATGCTTTAACAACAGGAACGCCCGCTAACGATAAACAGATACATAGTTCGGACGAGATACACTTGGTAACAACAGGATTTGAGCCGATGGATGTCGTTTTGATTAGGATTTTCCGTGATGCAGATGCCTCTGAAGTGGGTGCTACAGACGATTTTGGAAGTGATGCGAGAGTCTTTAATTATCATCTAATGCATTTGTCAGATAAACTTGGACAGGGTTCGTGAGATCAGACCCCCGAACGCAATACAGTAAGGAGCAACCTTATGGCATTTTTCAGTAGTAAAAAGGAAAAGGTAACATTTCGTGAGGATCCGACAAGCAAGGCGGCCAGACTGCGAATCGAAGCGGCGTCCAAGGTGTCTGCCGAGGGCATACCGCTACAAGAGACAGCGGGATTCTCGGAACTTGAGCAGCAAGCGTTTGCCCTTGCCAGTGAATTTTTGCGGGATAATCGGGGTGAGGTAACGATTGGCAAGGCGATTGAGGTAGCAACACAGATTGCAGAGCAAGGCTTCGACGTGAGTTCGCCACAAGTGCAGGGCGTCCTTCAGGAGATCAGGAAGACTGGCGACCTTGCCTTGAACCGCATCGGTAGATCGCTACAGTCGCGGGGTGTGGCCAGTACAACGGCGGGCAGGGACCTCCTCGGCAGGTCGATCACCGAGACTGAGAGAGCGACGGCGGGGGCACTATCGAATCTGGCTACCAGCTTTAAGGCCCAGAGATTGCAAGCCACGAGTCTACTCCCGAACCTGGTAGCACAAAGGTCAGGCCAGACTGCCGGCAGGATAGGCGTAGGCGCTGCAGCAGGTGAGGCACAAAGAAGTTTGCAGCAGCGGATTCTCGATGCCACGTTCAGGCGTCAAGCGGATATCTTCAATTTCGAGACAGTTGGGCAGTCTAACATT
>DRHD01000098.1 GCA_011049795.1 Porticoccus sp. | reverse complement strand
CTCTACAACTTCCGCCAGCGGCTCAACCGATATATGCAAGAGAGCCGCATCTACCAGCATTTGGGCATCATCTGTGTTGTTCGGCTCCACTTGCACCTTGGTGATCAACTGCAAATGGTTCTCGGGGTCACAGGTTTCAGTCAAGTTGTTCACATACCCCCGGTGAGAACGCCCCCCTTTCTCCCGGTACGTGGCTTCCAGGTCGTCTGGGGATTGTATGCTGCTGGCACTCAACTCTTTACCAGTTTTGGTTTGCACCTCCTGTTCTTCAACCCGGAAGTGTTCTGAAAACACCCGCTCAAGAACCTGATACTCTGACTCGGTAGCATAGCTATCTCGCAGTTCAGTCAACAGATTGTGCATGAACTCGCCAATGCTCTGCAGATGCCTGCTGGTGTCTTCCCCTTTGATGCGGTACACATACTGCCCTGCATGCCCTTTGAGATAGTGCTCGAAAGCCTGTGCATAGTGGTCCTGATCGCTTTCGCTCAACATACAATGTGCTGGTTTGCAAAACCTCCACCAACAATTGTAAATGGCCCATTTTGCGGTTGTTACTGGCAACCTGAGTGCTATCCATACGCTGCTTGCCCGTCTTCAGCTTGAAAGCCGCAATCTGCTCGTCGGTGACTTGTGCAAAGGCCTGATCCAGCAGGTTGATGCCGCTCTCTTGCATATATCGGTTGAGCCGCTGGCGGAAGTTGTAGAGGGTGCGCAGTTCAAAGTCCCCCTCTCCCAGTTGGTGGTAGCCCAGGGCATAGCGCACCTGCATGTTATAGATGAAACCATCGTACAGTTCTTCGTCGCTCCAGCCATGGCCCGCCTTGAGGTATTCCAGCGCTACCAAAACGTTCACCGGAATATTGGGGCGGGAAGGGATATCGGCGTATAGCACCGCAAAAGGTTCTTCCTTCAAATGGCAAAAGAATTCCTGGTAGAATACACCAGCCCAGGATTTTTCCAGGCGCTTGCTTTGTTTTGTGGGTAGGTCATTGACATTACTGATCTGCAGGGGTTGCAGGTGGCGTTTATTCTTTCGAAAAATCGGACGCTCCTCCAGTGTGGGATTACTTTAATCCAACCTCATTTGCCCACTTTTAAGGAGGGTATCCAAACATTTTTTCAGTGGACTCATCAATAGAATGTACAGAGATGTGACGATATCAAATTACCTACGAAAGGCTTAAATACCAATAATCAAGTAGCTGGCTTATGATAAGACTTAATAACCTCCTGAAAGGGTTAATGATCAACCCTTCTCGAATTTACCTGAAACAATTTGTAAAGGAATCGTCCCATTTCCTACCACCGGGTAGTTTCGTATTAGATGCCGGAGCAGGACACTCTCCCTATCGAGAATTATTTTCGCACATGAATTACGAAGCTGCAGACTTCTGCAAATTAGATGACCCACCGTATGTTGAGATCGATTACGTGTGCGATCTTACATCAATCCCTGTACTAGACGAGAGGTATGATCTGATTATTTGCACTCAAGTACTTGAGCATGTACCTGATCCTCAGGCAGTGTTACTAGAGCTGAAACGCACGTTAAAGCCAGGATGTGAGTTATGGATCTCCGCCCCATTTTTCTACAAAGAGCACCAGATACCATACGACTTTTACAGATACACACAATTTGGTATCAGGAATCTCTTACAACTCGCCGGTTTTCAGATTAAACGTTTTGAGAAACTGGAAGGCTATTATGCCACTCTTGCATACCAACTCCACCTTGCTGCAGTAAACCTCCCCGTGAGTTGGAAGCAATACGGGGGAGGCTTTCTTGGATTGTGTGTTTCTATGGGTGTCCTGCTGATTAAACCGATATTTTTCCTATTGGCGCTTATGTTTTCACGCCTGGACCTTCGATCCAAGAACACCACGGATGGTCATTGTAAAAATTATGCGATCGTTGCTTTAAAACCTCACCCAAATCAAGGAACCAATTTAACCTCCAATACACCAATCTCCAAGATCTGATCAGGATCAGCCATCCATACTTTTGCTTCCCCTGAAAGCTCAGCGATGATTTCATGCTTGCTATTGACATCACCGATCATAATGACATATTCCTTTGACTCAACATTCTCAATGATAAAATATCCTTGCTCATCTGTGAGATCCCCAGGACTAAATGCTCCATCAAACACATACACTGCTTGATCACCTTGCCTCACAACTTCTGGCAAAAACACAGCAATATCCACAATCGGTTCTCCCGTCACCTCCGAGATCACCTGTCCCAATACGGTTGCCATTCCTCTCTCAGGAGGTGAAGGAGGTGTAATTGTGGGTTTTATTTCAGTAGTGGATGTTACCTGGCTTTGACAGGCACCCAGGAATATTATCATTAGAAGCGAGGCATGAACAAAAATTCTGGTTTTCACTATATCTCTCCTCTTTTTATTTTCACTAACTTTTCACTCACTCATATATTAATCTAACACGCCAATAATTGCAATATATTACTCCTTTGTTTCCATCGCATCAATCACACAATGTGATCTGTGGTGATG
>DRHD01000097.1 GCA_011049795.1 Porticoccus sp. | reverse complement strand
CTTTAATGGTACAGACGATGACCGTAGGGCATTCCTTAGCTCTGGGAATCAGGCCTTTAACAAAATTGAATCAATGCCTTTCCCCACCGTAGTTGCCATTAATGGTTTTGCTTTGGGTGGAGGTTTTGAGGTCTGTCTGGCCTGTGATTTCAGGGTGATGTCCAGTAAAGCTCAAGTTGGAGTGCCAGAAACAAAATTAGGCATTATCCCTGGTTGGGGTGGCACCGTACGCTTGCCGCGACTTATGGGCTTTGATAATGCAGTGCGGTGGATTACCACGGGTGGCCACAATAAAGCCGCCGCTGCTCTCAGGGATGGTGCGGTGGATGCTGTAGTAAATCCTGACGTATTACGAGATGAAGCACTGGATATGCTAGTTCGTGCCGCAGAGGGGCAGCTAGATTACTCATCGCGTCGGGAGCAGAAACAGTCACCACTGACACTCAATGAGATTGAGCTCGAAATGTCTATTCATACTTGTAGGGATATGGTCGCTGCGAAGGCGGGACCAAATTACCCTGCACCAGTTGCTGCTGTGGAGGTGCTTGCCAAAGCGTCAAACATGTCTCGCGACGATGCGCTGGAAGTAGAATTTCAAGCCTTTAGTAAATTGTCACAGACGCCTCAGTGCCGCGCACTGGTCGGTATGTTTCTCAATGATCAGTACATTGGCTCGGTGGCCAAAAAGTACGGGAAAAAGAGTACCAAGGCGGTCAATCATGCAACCGCACTAGGTGCCGGCATTATGGGCGGAGGTATTGCCTACCAGAATGCAATAAAGGGCTTCCCTGTATTGATGAAGGATATCAATACAGACTCTCTGGCGCTGGGTATGAGCGAGGCGAACAAATTGCTGGCCAAGCGTGTTGATAGGGGCCGAATGTCACCGCTGGATGCCGGTAATGTATTGTCTCGGATTATGCCGTCGCTGAGTTATGACGGAATTGAAAATACCGATATTGTGATTGAGGCTGTGGTAGAGAATGCCAAAATCAAGGGTATTGTGCTGGCTGAAGTTGAAGGGAAACTTGCTGAAGACGCCATTCTGGTTTCAAACACGTCTACCATTTCCATTGATCAGCTAGCGGATAACCTGAAACGCCCGGAAAATTTCTGTGGCATGCACTTTTTTAACCCAGTACATGCCATGCCTCTCGTTGAGGTGATTCGAGGATCGAAAACCTCAGAGGGAACATTGGCAGCTGTGGTTGCTCATGCTCTGGCATTGGGTAAGAAACCGATAGTGGTAAATGATTGCCCTGGATTTTTGGTAAACCGAGTGTTGTTCCCCGCTGTGTTTGGTTTCGACATGATGATCATCGACGGTGCCGACTTCCAGCAAGTTGATCGGGTGATGGAAGCTTGGGGCTGGCCCATGGGTCCGGCATACCTGATGGATGTTGTGGGCATCGATACAGCCGTTCATTGCTTTCCCTCGATTCTTGAGGGTTATCCAGAGCGAATGTCTGATATTTATGGAGGGGACTATAAAGTTTCGCCCACAAAACTGTTATTTGAAAATGATCGCCTGGGACAGAAAAACGGTGTGGGTTACTACCTCTATGAGAAGGATAAGCGCGGCAAACCTAAGAAGTCTGTAGACGATTCAGTCTACGCCTTGATCAAGCCCCACGTCAGAGAGTCTCAGCCGTTAAGTGATGAGGATATTATTGCCCGTTTTATGATTCCCATGTGTATTGAATTGGCTCATTGTTTGGAAGAGGGTGTTGTGGATTCTCCGGCAGAGGCAGATATGTCGGTGGTTTATGGTCTTGGTTTCCCTGCTTTCCGTGGCGGTATTTTCCGTTGGATGGATGAGGTTGGTCTCGACAAGTTCTGTGACATGGCAGACAACTACAGTGAACTTGGCAAGCTCTATAAGCCGACCCAAAGAATGTATGAAATGGCAGCCAACGGCGAAAGCTATTATGCCTAGGATAGCTATGTGTAGGACAAATGCTGTGTCTAGGTCAAAGGCTGACGCTGAGAAAAGAACAAGAGGAGATGACTAGTGAGCTTGAATCCAAGAGATGCGGTGATAGTCGATGTTGCACGAACGCCTATGGCGCGTTCTAAAAATGGATCATTCCGCAATCGCAGATCTGATGAAATTGGTGCCGACCTTATTGAGGGGTTGCTGGATCGAAATCCTAGTGTAGCCCCTGGTGAGATTGATGATATTATTTGGGGTTGTGTGATGCAGGGTCGGGAGCAGGCGTTCAATATCGCCAGAATGACCAGCTTGCGAACTCGTATTCCCCATGAGGTTCCTGCAATCACCGTCAACCGGTTGTGTGGTTCGTCCATGTCTGCATTGCACATGGCTACGGCGAACGTAATGGCGGGTTTGGGTGATATCTATTTGGTCGGCGGTGTTGAGCATTTGGGTCACGTGCCTATGACCCACGATATCGATCCTAACCCGGCAATGAATATGAGTGTAGCCAGTGCCGCGGGCATGATGGGCCTAACGGCTGAGTATTTGGCACGTATTCATGGTATTAGCCGAGAAGAGCAAGATGCATTTGGTGCACGCTCCCACAGGTTGGCAGATGCAGCCAGAACTGCGGGTCGGTTTACCAATGAGATTGTTCCCATTGAAGGGCACAACGAGAATGGTGGTTTGTATCTAATGACCGAGGATGAAACCATTCGCCCAGAGACTACGGTCGAAGGGTTGTCACAGCTGCGCACTGTGTTTGACCCGCTTAATGGTACCGTGACAGCAGGGACAGCCTCTCAAATTACCGATGGTGCCGCAGCGATGCTAGTGATGTCGGCTGAGAGGTCTAATGCGCTTGGGCTAAAACCGATGGCTAAAGTGATTTCTGTGGCTGCGGCCGGTGTTGATCCTTCAATTATGGGGTATGGCCCAGTACCGTCAACGCGCAAGGCGCTTAAAACAGCCGGTCTAACAATTGACGATGTTGACTACATTGAACTCAATGAGGCGTTTGCTGCCCAGTCACTGCCTGTGTTGAAGGATCTAGGATTGCTTAATCGTATGGAAGAGATGGCAAATGTTAACGGTGGTGCCATTGCATTGGGCCATCCGCTAGGCGCATCAGGCGCCAGAATTACCGGTACGCTGTTAAATGTCCTTAAGCAGCGGGATGCCACTATTGGGGTGGCTACCATGTGTATTGGTTTGGGTCAGGGGGTCAGCACCATTGTAGAGCGATTGAATTAGTGACGGGTTTACATCGCTAAATTTACACCATTAGATTTAGGAAACTAAAAAGGCCGGTAGTTCACCGGCCTTTTTAGTCGAGCGTTAATAGTCGAAGATAAAAGTAGGTTTTATTGGCCTAATTTTCCGCTCAAACTATGAAGAGCATTATTAACCGCGTCGTCAGTTGCTTCTGCTCCGGCTTTCTCTGCGTCTCCAATAGTGGCCTCAATATTTTCCGTAACAGCTTTCTG
The DNA here is from genome assembly GCA_011049795.1 of Porticoccus sp. The sequence goes on along the minus strand of DRHD01000097.1, from coordinate 8,019 downwards.
TACTTCTTCGGTGGCAGCTTCTTGTGCCTCTTCTACTTTTGCTACCGCCGCTTTTTGAACCTGTTCAACGGTCTCTTCTACCACTTGAATGGCTTCTTCCACAGCTTCTATAGCTATTTCTGGCGCAGTAGGTGTTGCCATCGATGCCTCTTTGGCTGAATCAGTTGGAACATTTGCGTGTTCTTCGCCACCACAACCCGTCAGGCTTAAAACAGCCATTGCCAGAATGGCAGGTAAACCCAGTGCTTGCTTGAAAAGTTTCATGTTGTTGCTCCCTTTCATATTGCCGCTCCATAACGTTGGTGGCGAATATATAGTGCTATTTTCAAAAGTGTGATTACTTTTAGTGTCCTCCATTGAAGGGGAGAAAAGCCCTTGGCGTCAAGTTTTCACAGAAAGGCAACGGTGTTTTTGTTGTATTAAGATTTTCTCGGCGAAATTCTCCGGTTTTGCTAGACTCTTCTGCGTATTTACAGGAGTGCCCCTTGGTAGACATTCACAGTACTGACAATCCTGAAGTTGCATTGAATAAATGGTTGGCTGAGCCTGCCCTCGCTGATGATACCTTGGTGGTGGAGTATGATTACCACCAGTACTACCTTCCGGGTGCGCCGCCAGTAAGGCTTATGGCACTTTATCGCCAGATGAAGGATCAGGTTTTATTTACTGTCACGGCAGCTGATTCGTCAATTTCCCAGGGGCTGCCCTCCATGGATGGCAGTCTGGCCGGGTTTCAGAATTTTATTGCTTGTCACAAACTACCGGTATTCACGCTTGGTCAGCCACTGATTCTGGAACCGGTCAGTATTGCCAAGCCGTGGGGACAAGAAATCTGGTACACGGGAATCGAGGCGCGCGGAGTATCGCGTGTTTCGGATGGTACTAGTAGTGTCCCGCTGCCTTGGTTGCTTTCCGTGGCGCCTTGCCGACTTGCTGCCGACAGTGAGAAAAACATTAATCTATTGAAGATATTAGACCCGCTTCCAGAGGCGGTATATGGCGACCTGTATTTTGAGCTCCATAAGGAAAAGCGTGAAGTTTATGTGGTGACGCATATTGATAAAGATGCCTGGCCTGAAGGTGTGGGGGCGATTCGTTTTGGGTTTAATCCTGAATATAGGGCTGAATATCCCTCTGATGATGCTTTCAAGACTGCTTATCAGAACTCAGTCCAACACTACGAGGTAGTACGGCGGGAGGTCGATAGTCTACTGGATTCGTGTCGACAGTCTGAGGGGGTGGATTTAAATACACCGGTTTCTGCCGAGATTGTTAAATCCTGGATGAGCCAATTGCCTGAGGCTCTCCGGCAGCAGGAGGCTAATCTTCGAGAACAGATGAATCGTTTTAGCGCGTTATTACCGTTGCGGGTGGGGGATGTAGTTCAAGTGCCTCTTTTGACACCTCATTCATTGCAACATGGCGTGCGTACTGTGGAGTTTCAGACTCCAGTCTATGAAAGAATGATTCTGTCTTTTGCGCAGAAGGTGTTGACTCAGACGCACTGGGATACAGAAAAGGCTATCGCTATGATGTCGCTGGAGGCGCCTTCATTGCCCGAGTTAGCACTTTTGAAAACAGATGCTGACTATAAATTGGAGGAGGTGGTCCGCTTTGATGATTTTCGTGTGTTACGTCTGACGCTGTCTCCTTCAGCTCGATACTTGTTACCACAAACCCAGCGTTATGGATTGCTGTTAGTGGTTGATGCCGAAGTTGATTGTCATGGTATTGCCTTGGCTGAAGAGGCCGCAGTTCTGTTGCCCGCAGAGCGTTCCAATACCTATGTGACGAATACATCAAACCGGGAAGCTGTGCTGTTACTTGCAAGCCCTGTTTGATTGCCTGTGAAGGCTAATATTTGCCTCTGCTAATCTTGTTATTTCTTTTGTTGATCAGGGTTGTCCGCTGTGGCAAAATCCCCACCCCTTGTCGAGGGCGACCTCCTGTCGCTACCTAGTTGATACTCGACATTCTGCGGACGTGGCGGAATTGGTAGACGCGCCAGATTTAGGTTCTGGTACTGAGAAGTGTGAGAGTTCAAGTCTCTCCGTCCGCACCAATTAATTAATAAACAAGTAACTATTTAGAGGAAAATCATGCAGGTTTCCATTGAAACGACTTCCGGCCTAGAACGTAAGCTGACCATCGGGGTACCAGCAGAGCGTATTGAAAGCCAAGTGCGTGAGCGCCTAGACAAGGCGAGTAAAACTGTTCGCATAGACGGCTTTCGTAAGGGTAAGGTGCCATTGAGCGTTGTGAATCAGCGTTTTGGTGCCGGTATTCGCCAGGAAGTGGTTGGAGATGTGGTGAGAGAGGCTTTCTTTGAGGCCATTGCCCAAGAAGAGATTGTACCTGCTGGCCAGCCAGTGATTGAACCAAGCAAGGCTGAACCGGGCCAGGATTTGGAGTTTATTGCTACCTTTGAGGTGTTACCGGAAGTTTCGTTGGTTGATCTGTCCAAGATCGAGATCATTAAACCTGTTTCTGAAGTGAATGACAGTGATGTTGACACTATGGTTGACGCATTGCGGATGCAGCATGCCACATGGGTTGAGGTTGACCGGCCAGCGACTGAGCGTGATGAGGCTCTTATCGATTTTGTTGGCAGGAGAGATGGCGAAGAATTTGAGGGTGGGTCATCTGAGGACTTCCCTCTTATACTTGGCTCTGGCAAGGCGATTGAAGGTTTTGAAGAGGCCGTTGCTGGAATGTCTGTTGGTGAGGAAAAAGTGGTCCCTCTGACCTTTCCTGAGAACTACCATGCGGAAGAATTACGTGGGGTGGCTGTCGAGTTTACGATTAAATTGAAGGCGGTAAAAGAACCAGAATTGCCAGCACTCAATGAAGAGTTTTTTGCTCTCTATGGCCTTGAGTCCGGTGATGAAGCGGCATTCCGTACTGCTATACGTGAGAATATGGAGCGCGATTTGAAAAACGCACTTCAAGGAAAAACCAAGAGCCGTGTAATGGAGCAGCTGTTTGAATTACATAATGATTTGGATATTCCCCAGGCCTTTCTCGCAAACGAAATTACTAGCTTGAAGAGTCAGATGCACCAGAAGCTCACTAGTGGTGGTGACAGTGAATTTGATGCATCCATGTTGCCTGACGAGATGTTTATGGATCAGGCCAAGCGTCGTGCAGCTGTAGGCTTGGTGGTGAATGAAATCATCAAGGCTAATGATATAAAGGTTGATTCAGATAAAGTCCGTGGTCATATTGAAGAAATCGCGTCTACTTATGCTCAGTCAGAAGAAGTGATGAATCACTACTACGGTAATCAGGACTTACTGAAAGGAATGGAAACGTCTGTTCTGCAAGATCAAGTGGTTGACCATGTGTTGTCCCTAGCAGCGATTACTGAAGATCATGTTGATTATCAAACAGCTGTTACCCCCGACCCAGAACAGTTAGCTGCCGAAATCTAGTACTCCCCAGCTTTTTCATATATTCCTGAGTTTTAACAGGCTCAGGAATATATGGAGAGCGACAATGGATAAGGTTTTTTGAAATAGTCAGCCAGCTATCCAGAGTTTTATAGCTTTAATCAATTTGCCCTCCTTAGGTCATTGTGTTTCCTATTGCTAGGCAATGCCTGGCTTGCCTTATCTTGAGGCCCGGTTACAATGCACCGATACGTGGTTTTTTCAAGTGAGTTACTATGAATTTTGATCTGTCGTCACCCAGTACGGGTGTTCAAAATGCGGGTGGTTTGGTCCCTATTGTTGTTGAGCAGACGGCCCGGGGTGAACGCTCTTATGATATTTATTCTCGCCTATTAAAGGAGCGAGTCATTTTTCTGGTTGGCCCTGTTGAGGATTACATGGCTAACCTAGTGGTGGCCCAGTTATTGTTCTTGGAATCCGAAAATCCGGACAAAGATATTCACTTGTATATCAACTCACCTGGCGGCTCGGTAACAGCAGGCATGTCTATTTATGACACGATGCAATTTATTAAACCTGATGTGAGCACCATGTGTATTGGTCAAGCAGCCAGTATGGGCGCTTTTCTTTTGGCAGCAGGTGCCCCAGGTAAGCGCTATTGTTTACCGAATTCTCGCAATATGATTCATCAACCTAGCGGTGGTGCCCAAGGGCAAGCTACTGATATCCATATCCATGCTCAAGAAATCCTTAAGATTAGGGAGAGGCTCAATGAGTGCTTGGCCCATCATACCGGTCAATCGGTAGAGAAGATTGCTGAGGACACTGAGCGCGATAATTTCATGGATGCAGAGCAATCCAAAGCTTACGGATTGATTGATGAGGTGCTGGACAAGCGCTCTTAGAATGGGTAGTCTTTTAAGAAATGCAGCCATAAAAATATTGTAATTTATTGATTTTAAAGAATTTATTCTTCTCTTAGCCGAGTGAAGATGTTGAGATAGAGTTATGAGCGACAAAAAAAACGGAAGCAGTGAAGACGACGGGAAGCTGTTGTATTGTTCTTTCTGTGGGAAAAGTCAGCATGAAGTGCGTAAACTGATTGCAGGCCCTTCTGTGTTTATCTGTGACGAATGTGTCGACTTATGTAACGACATTATTTCTGAGGAAGTTCAGGAAGCGGACTCAGAGTTAGCGAGCGAGAACCTACCCAAGCCAGTTGAAATCAATGACACGCTTGGTGAATACGTTATTGGTCAGGAGCGTGCTAAAAAAATTCTATCTGTCGCTGTTTACAACCATTACAAGCGGCTGCAACGCAGTGGTACAGATATTGGCGGTGAGATTGAACTGGGTAAGAGTAATATCCTGTTGGTCGGCCCCACTGGTAGTGGTAAAACCCTATTAGCGGAGACGCTGGCGAGACTGTTGGATGTTCCCTTTACCATTGCTGATGCAACAACACTTACTGAAGCCGGCTATGTCGGTGAGGATGTAGAAAATATCATTCAGAAGCTGTTGCAGAAATGCGACTACGATGTGGAAAAAGCACAACGTGGCATTGTGTATCTGGATGAGATTGACAAAATATCCCGCAAGTCCGACAACCCTTCTATTACTCGGGATGTATCGGGCGAAGGTGTTCAACAAGCACTGCTGAAGCTGATCGAGGGTACCGTTGCCTCTGTACCGCCTCAAGGTGGTCGTAAACACCCCCAACAAGAGTTTCTCCAGGTAGATACATCCAATATCCTGTTTATTTGTGGTGGTGCCTTTTCAGGGTTGGAGAAAGTGATTCAAGAGCGCTCCGACAAGGGTGGCATTGGTTTCAGTGCCGAAGTAAAAAGTAAAGAAACTGATAAGAATATTGGTCAGACACTGGTTGACCTTGAACCCGAAGATTTGGTGCGCTACGGGCTTATTCCGGAGTTTGTGGGTCGTTTACCTGTCATTGCTACTCTGGAAGAACTTGATCGGGATGCATTGATCAATATTCTCGTTCAGCCCAAAAACTCTCTCGTAAAGCAGTACGGTACGCTGTTTGAGATGGAAGGGGTTGAGTTGGATATTCGTCGGGATGCATTGGAAGAAATCGCCGACAAAGCGCTTGAGCGAAAAACGGGTGCCCGTGGTCTTCGCTCAATCATTGAAAATGTATTGCTAGATACCATGTACAGTATTCCTTCCATGGATAATGTTGGGAAGGTGGTGATCGATAGTTCGGTTATTCGTGGTGAGACTGAACCTATGATAGTTTACGAAAATGTTGAGCAGAAGAAAGCTGCCAGTGACGAATAACAAATAATGTATAACTCAAAGGGCCCAAGCGGGCCCTTTTTTATTGTGTCCAGATAAATAATCGAATAGATGTCACTTGTTTTTATCCGTCACGGCCCCATATTTGCGTTAAGCTTAAAATATTAAAATTCTCCATACGAGGTTAGAGAATGGGAGAGAACACTGAGTTCAATGAGTTAACGATGTTACCACTACGCGATGTAGTGGTTTATCCGCATATGGTTATTCCTCTATTTGTTGGTCGTAAGAAGTCAATTCTTGCCTTAGAAGAGGCTATGGCCGAGGAGAAACAAATTCTACTCGTCGCTCAGAAGTCAGCGGCTGAAGATGACCCCGAAGCTGATGACCTTTATCGAGTAGGAACCCTGTCAACGGTTTTGCAAATGCTCAAGCTGCCGGATGGTACGGTTAAGGTGCTTGTGGAAGGGACTGATCGCGTTAAGATTAATAGCATTGATGATTCCTTAGGCTACTTTGTGGGTAATTATGATGTGATGCCCAATGATAGCCTCTCTGGAGTAGAAGCTGATGCCCTGATGCGGTCAGCGCTCACTCAGTTCGAGCAGTATGTAAATCTCAGTAAGAAAATCCCTTCTGAAGTGGTGAGTACTGTCGCAGGTATCGATGATTTAAGCCGTCTGGCAGACACCCTAGCTACGCATATGACACTGAGTGTTGAGCAGAAGCAGGAAATTCTGGAAATTCCAGAAGTAAGTCATCGGTTAGAACACTTATTGGCGCTGATGGAGTCTGAAATTGAGCTTTTTGAAGTTGAGCAGAGAATCCGAGGCCGCGTTAAAAAGCAAATGGAAAAAAGCCAGAAAGAGTACTACCTCAACGAACAGATGAAGGCCATTCAAAAGGAGCTTGGTGAGGCGGAAGAGGGTGGTAGTGACATAGAGCAACTCGAAACCAAAATTAATGAAGCGGGTATGCCCAAGGATGCATTGGATAAGTCTAAATCTGAGCTAAACAAGCTGAAGATGATGTCACCGATGTCTGCCGAGGCTTCAGTGCTACGTGGTTACATTGACTGGATGGTTGGCGTGCCTTGGAAGAAGCGCTCCAGAGTTAAACATGATTTGGTTCGTGCTGAAAAAACACTGAATGAGGATCACTACGGTCTTGAAGAGGTAAAGGAACGTATTCTGGAATTCCTTGCGGTCCAGCAACGTGTGAAAAAGCTTAAAGGACCGGTGCTTTGTCTGGTTGGCCCACCGGGAGTGGGTAAAACATCACTGGGTGAATCTATCGCCAGGGCTACTGGCCGGAAGTATGTTCGGATGTCTTTGGGCGGAATGCGAGATGAAGCAGAAATTCGCGGCCACCGTCGTACCTACATTGGCTCGTTACCTGGCAAGGTGATTCAGAAGTTAGCCAAGGCTGAGGTGAAAAACCCACTATTTTTACTGGATGAAATTGACAAAATGGGAATGGATCACCGAGGTGACCCCGCTTCGGCTATGCTGGAGGTGCTCGATCCAGAGCAAAATAATAGTTTTAATGATCATTACCTCGAAGTTGATTACGATCTTTCCGAGGTTATGTTCATCTGTACTGCCAACTCGATGAATATTCCGGGTCCATTGCTGGATCGGCTTGAAGTGATTCGTATCCCCGGTTATACCGAGGATGAAAAGGCAAATATTGCACTCAAATATTTGCTGCCAAAACAGCGCAAAGCCAATGGACTCAAGGTCGATGAACTCGATGTTGATGAGGCCGCGATACAGGATGTTATTCGTTATTACACTCGAGAGGCGGGTGTTCGTGGCCTTGAGCGTGAACTGGCTAAAATCTGTCGAAAAGTTGTGACAAAACATGTTCGGGAAGGTGCTCAAGCATTGTTCAGTGTGACACCGGATGAGCTAGAAGACTTGCTAGGTGTCCGTAAGTTCGACTTCGGTAAAGCGGAGGAAGAGAGTCAGGTCGGTCAAGTGACAGGGCTTGCATGGACTCAGGTGGGTGGTGAACTGCTGACTATTGAGGCCGCTGCCGTTCCTGGTAAAGGTCAAATGGTGAAAACTGGTTCGTTGGGCGATGTGATGCAGGAATCTATTCAGGCAGCATTGACCGTCGTGAGAAGTCGCGCTCAGGTACTCGGCATTCGTCGTGATTTTCACCAGGCCATGGATTTGCACATCCATGTGCCGGAAGGTGCAACACCCAAAGATGGCCCTAGTGCGGGTGTCGCCATGTGTACAGCCTTTGTTTCTGTGCTGACGGGTATTCCCGTGCGTGCCGACGTGGCAATGACCGGAGAAATTACCCTCCGAGGGCAGGCATTAAAGATTGGTGGGCTGAAGGAAAAGTTACTGGCAGCCCATCGTGG
>DRHD01000096.1 GCA_011049795.1 Porticoccus sp. | reverse complement strand
GTATATCAGCAGTACCACCTTCTCGCATCACCTTAAAGCACTGACTTATATAAGTAGCAAGCTCAGGCTCCGTCATCTCACTAGCACTCACGGATAGATCACGCAAACGGCAACACTTTTTATATTTTTTACCGCTGCCACAGGGGCAAGGATCCTTGGGGCCAATTCTTGATTGTGTGGACATAACAAGGCACAGAATAGATTCTATTTAAAAATAAAGAGTAAAAGCAACGCTGATAAAAGTCTACCCAAATAATAAACATTAATTGTATAAAAATAATTGGGTGACGCAATTTGTGCACAATCAAACAATCTCACAAATTTGAAATGGCAATCTTTCTATTTTTAATTTCTAGACAAACTAATCAAGCAGAACAATCCAAGGCCAGTAATTAGTGCAGCCATCTTACCAACTCAGCAATGCTATATTAGTAAAAAGTATTGGGCTACTGACTAATTAATAAGACAGAGAAGTTAAAAAACACCGCATTTAGCGGTGTTTTTTAAGAAGAGCCAACATTATCGGTTAATTACGGCAGTACATAACTCTGAGGCAAAGCGAGCACATCTGCATCAGGGACATCATCCATCGGGCAACCTTGGCCGGACGATACTCGATCAGCTTCTAGTATTCTGCTGGTCTCTACAAAGGCATGCTTACTGAACACATCGGCAACTAAATTAAATTTTGTAATAAACGACAAGTAACTCAAATTACTTGTATCTATAGATGTAGATGAAACTATCTCTACCCAGAACCCATACTCAAAAGTATCTGGCGCTATAGGCGCATCGACAATATCAATGCCTGAATTCACCTCATAAGTAGTTCCTCCACCAAGCGCCTCATCACCACAAGTATCAACCTGCTCACCAGGGTGGTCTATATCAACACAATCGCGTTGATTCTTAATAGACTGCGCACCGTTAGGGTCATCGATATCAATTGAATAATCGGCTCTTACCGTGCCATCAGAAAGCCAGCCGCCTTGGGGGCCGCTAGCGATCTCAGCATGCTGCATAACATTTGCGGTTAATATTCTCGTATAGTTGTCTAGTTCGGCTTTACCCAAGCCGTGAGCAGTATTGTATTCAGGCCAGACCCAAACATAACCTTGAATACTGACATCATAGCAAATACTAAAATCGCTGTTATCGCCACAACCGTCGCCATCTGAAGCCAGCGGGTTAAGATCGTCCGTTTCGGAAGCAGGGCAATCGCCATCGCTATCAACCTGCTCATCACCGTTTAATGGAAAGATATCAGAATTATCACAGATCGTATCACCATCGGAATCTACTTGGCCTGTTGCGTCATTAGGGCAGGCGTCACTATTATCTCCTGTGCCATCATTATCTGCATCCGACCACTCAGAAGAATCATTGGGAAATGGATCGCTATTATCGGCAAAACCATCACCTGCAGTTTCTGTAGTAGCATCTGCACCGGGATTGTTATCGGCCCAGTCACCGTCTGTATCTACCCATTCTTTAGGATTACTAGGAAATTCATCACTATTATCTCCAAAACCATTACCGGCATCCTCTGCATCAGGGTCGGCAGCTGGGTTATTCAATAACCAATCACCATCTGAATCAGCTTGCTCAGCGGGATTATTAGGAAAAGCATCGTCGATATCCACTACCCCATCAAGATCCGCATCACTAAAACAACCTGCTGACTCCCTGATCGCATAATCTACAGCCAAATCATGGCAAATATTTTGTATGCTATCGTCATTGTCATTGTAATCGTCAGGAAGACAAACCCCATCATTATCACTATCAATATGACCCGTGATTAATGGACAGGCGTCGCTATTATCGCCTGTGCCATCACCATCTCTATCGGCCCACTCCGAGCTATCACCTGGAAATAAATCGGCTAGATTATCACCAAAGCCATCGCCATCAAGATCTTCCCACTCGTCTGCATTCTTAGGTTCAAAATCACTATTATCTCCAACACCATCTTTATCTGAGTCTAACCACTCATTCGGATCCTCAGGAAAATCATCAGCATTGTCACCACAACCACCAATATAATTGAGCCCACTTAAAGCATCGTTGCCAATATCATTCCCAGCAGTAGCAGTATCATAATCAAACCCTTCCTCTTGACTGGCACAATCACCGTCGGAATCAAAACCTTCCTGGTCGTTATTTGGAAAAGCATCAGCTTCATCAGGGACCCCATCTCCATCACTATCATCCACACCACCCAGTGCCGGTATTACTTCTGGCGGAGGCAGTTGTTCAGGCTGCTCTTCCAAGCCTGGAGCAACCGTCGCAGCCTCCTCAACTAACAAGCTATTGAGCTCAGAAATGGGGATAGCTGGCACACCACTAACTCCAGTACCCGGCACATTTAGCTCTGAAGGATCTTGAGTTACCAATTGATGTAAACGTACGGGGGTAATTCCTGTTAATGTCAAAATATCAGCCCCGTTAGAGCCCACACCATTAATCGCACCATCTACCAAATCTTCAGCAAAACTACGCAACAAGATAGCACTGTCTACAGGAAGGCCGGTATCATCATCCAATGTTTCTTCTTGTACCGACAGCAATATCGCGGCAAACGTCTCTATAGCCGTACGATAGTTTAGCGCGTCATTTTGATTGCCCGTTTCGGTAATGATCGGCGGCGTGCTGAATAAATTTAATTTAGCATCCAGCAATCCTAAACCAAAAGCCGCTTTAGTTTTCTTTTCAGCATCCTCAAGCGCCGTTGCAAAATCACCATCAGCATTCTGATCAAACTCATTTCCTGCAATTTCGATCGCCAAGGTTGAAAGTGGCGTCGCATAAATAGGGTAATCGCGACTGTACTCAAGTCCGATGATAACGGTTTTTAAGGTATTAATCACCGGACTAGCGCCGGTGGTAATTACGGTACCGCCACTAATTTCAACAAGGAATAGCTGATCCAAAAAGCCCACAGCCTGTTCGTATTCACTGCCAATTTCAACACCGACAATAGCCGCCTGCTCATTAGTCGAACCGGTATCAACAAGGGTGCCTCGTAAACCACTAGCCGCAGGGTCTAGCACATAAACGGCCACTTCAGCATTGATCATCGGCCCTTTAACACTGGCACCCTGTAATTCAGAACTACTACTTTGGGGTGCTTGCGGAGGAGAATAATCATCGGTGCCACCGCCGCCACCACAGGCAGATAACAAAGCTGATGAAGTTACAGCTATTGCAATGGCCCTGGCTAATCGCTGACGCCAAATTGGTAGACTTTTTTTACTTGCTGCTATCGTCTTAAACTTATTCATTATTATCTCCGACTACTAACCACAACGTTTCTGCTTTCGCGCATTTGACGTCAATTCGACTGTTTGTCCTAATAAATTATTACATTTCTTCACTGCTAAACAGGCAATTATTACCAAGCTACTCGCCAAACAAACAGTTACCGTTGCTTGCATTGCCCACCTATAAAAAGAGCGCTTTATTCTCCAAATACATAAGACACATCCACACCATAAGTTCTTGGCTCGGCATAGATCACGCCACTACTACGAGCGACACCGACCAGCGGCACCCCACCTATAAGATAGTCATCTTCATTATTGAGGTTTTTACCCCAGAACGTAACCGTGGTGCGATCACCTGGTAGCTGCCAGGTTATACGAGCATCAACAAAGGCAATTTCACCTGAAGTCAGCTCGTCTTCTACTAAATAACTTTCTCGGTCAAAACCGTGGTAAAACCCGGTATTGTAACGAACACTAATGGAGGGGATCACGACACCTAAATTTTCAGTGAAAACAAAATAGTCGGCCGATAAAAACACGGTCCAATCAGTGAGTCTTGGCATAGGTTCGTCAGACCGGTCGGTCTGTACGAGAACGCCATTCTCATCGGGCGTATCCACCAAGAACTCTTTATAATCGCCATCAGCATAGGCAAATGTTGCGGTTAAGCGGAACGTTTCCACCGGTACATAGGTAAATTCACCCTCGACTCC
>DRHD01000095.1 GCA_011049795.1 Porticoccus sp. | reverse complement strand
CTTGTTAATCGGTAGTGAGTCCGCTGGCAAAAACTTTAATCTCACCCCACGAGCACGCATTGTCAGCACCGCAGTGGTCGGTACGGATCCCACCATTATGCTGACAGGCCCTGCTCCTGCCGCTCTTAAAGCATTAAAAATAAGGGCGTCGTTTGTGCTCATGGTTTTATTGCCTGCTGGTTAGGGTTCTAATTTCTAGGCTCAGCATAGGTAATAGGCCACGGCAGTAGAATGACCGCAGATGACAAGTTTGATGATCAAAACTACCTATTGGACGGGGTTATTGGGGGGCTAATGGTTATTTTTGCTCGCGGTAGGCACCGGGTGCCATGCCAGTCCAGCGTTTGAAGGCGCGGTTAAATGCGCTGGGTTCGGAGAAGCCGACTAGAGCGGCAATTTCATTGATAGGGGTGATTTGTTTGGATAGGTGGTAGATAGCGGTGTCCCGGCGCAGAGAGTCTTTAATCTGCTGGAAGCTATTGCCTTCTTCCTTTAGCCGGCGCCGCAGGGTTTGGCTGCTGGTATTGAGTTGCGCGGCGACCATCTCTAAAGACAGGCCTTCCAGCTCATCGTCCTGTGTCAATAATAGGCGTACTTCCGCGGTAACACTATTATCCGTTTTGTATTCGGTGAGTAGGCATTCTGGTGCGCTGGCAAGAAAGTCGACTAAAGATTGAGCATCCTGTTTCAGTGGCATATCGAGAAAGCGTTGATTAAAAACCACGCTGTTGTGGGGTTGGTTGTAGTAGTGACGACAGGGAAAAACCTGCTTTAAGTCCTCAGCATAGGGGGGGGGATCACAGGTAAAGTTGGCGCGCTCGAGTAGCAGTGGCCGATCGATGAGCCAGCACGACCAGCGCGTCCAGATAATCAGTATGGTGGTGATAAAAACATCGGCTTGTAGGTTTTTGCTGTTATCCACTGCCACTTTAAGTGTCGCTTCTTCGCCTTGTTCCCGAATGCTGAAGTGGACTTCGCTTGAAATCAGTGACATGAAATGGCTGCCACGTAATAGCGCTCGGCGCAGGTTGGGGCAAGTGATAACGGCATGATTCATCATCGCAAAGCTGCCGACTTTTATCGGCTGGACTAAAAACCCTGAGGACTCATCGTCCATAACTTGAAAAATAGTCTGGATCACGCTGCCAAATTGTTGCAAGTTAAGGGCTTGATCGGGGTTGGTCAAAATACTGGTGGGGACCTGAGCCTGCACCAGAATATCTTTGGCAGATAAGCCTGAAGCAATCGGCCCTGCCAGCAGGCCCATAATCAAGCTATTGGAAATGTCGCTTTTTGTAGTCATGCTGCAAGCATAGCGTGAAAGGGGGAGGCTATGAAATTTGTTTTTCCGCAACGGGTGAAGATTCTCGAATAGCCGCCAGCAAATCGCCTTCGCCATCAAGGTCTGACACCAGCGCGTCTAGAGGTTTGGAAAATATCACCGGTTTTATGGTGTTGGCTCGTTGCTGGTTAAATACGGGTAATTTCGACATAGCGTGCTCAGTTAATGCCAGGATGGTGAGCGAAGGGTTAACGCCCAGATTGCCCGGAATAATAGTGCCGTCGAGTACCCGCAGATTTTTATAGCCAAAGACTTCTCCAGTGTCGTCAATCACACCGTTATCGCTGTCAGTTCCAATGCTGACTCCGCCCATAATGTGAGCTGTTAGGGGTGTGTCCGCTATGATTTCACCCAGTATATTGGCGGCGTCTCCTCCTGACTCTTTGGTAAAAAGCTCTGCCACTTTGTGGGCGATGGGGAAATAGGCGGTTAGCGGTTCATCGTCAGCTTCTTGTGTGGCCTCCCATTGCAGGGTGAATGCCTTGTACCAGCGGCGTTTTAACTGCATATGGATAAAAGAGTCTTTAGTCTGCATCACTAGTAACCACACTGTGTTGCGGGCCGCGCCAAAGGGGTTAAGCGTGCGTAGGGCTTTGATGGGGTTTTTGACGATATTCACTAACAGGCGAATAACACGGGGTACGTTACCGCCGCCATCGGTGATGGGGACGGTAATCATACCGGCAAAGGCGGCATCGGCACCGGGGGCATAGCGAACAATTTCAATATTGGTTTCGTCGTCTGCAGATATAATCGAGGAGATAGCTGGCCCGTGACAGATTTCCACTGCCTTGCCATTGGCATCACGTTTACGGGTGCTGACGGGTATCAGGGTTTCTGAATTGGTTCTAACCTGTCGGCCCAATAGTGGTGATATGTCGGGGAGTGTTTTGCCCTTGTATTTTTGATCGAGGAGTAATGATATTGTGCCGAATACTCCCGCCGATAAAACAATGCCCCGCGTTTTCAGTTTGTAGGTTTTAGCGAAGCCAAAGCCTGAACTATCTTTAACGGTTATTTCGTAGCCTGCATCTCCCGCTTTTCCATCACCGTAGGGTAGCGGGACAATGCGGGTAGCTTTGGATTCAGCGCGAATTTCAACACCATTACGCTCGGCAAAATAGAGATAGTTTTTTACCAGGGTGTTTTTAGCGTTGTGTGGGCAGCCAAGCATGCACGCGCCACAGTTTTGGCAATTGTTTCTATCGGGGCCGTCGCCAGAAAAATAGGGGTCGCCACGGTCAGCGCCTTCTTGGCCGTCGCTGCTGTTGCTATTGGCCTGGCGAAATAGAATACCGGTGTTGACAAGGCGATAGCTATCGCCGCGGCCCAGTTTTTCAGCTACCTTACGCAGGCTGTGGTCAGCATCATTTTCATAGTCACTGCTGGATACGCCTATCATACGTTGGGCCAGGCCATAAAAGGGCAGTAGCGATTCCTTCCAGTTATCTTTGCTGGTTTTCCAGCTGGGGGTGTTGAAGACTTTATCTTCAGGGATAAAGTGTACATTGCCATAGATTAAAGAGCCGCCACCCACACCGGCCCCATGCAGGGCAATGACTTTCCTGGATAGGTTGACTTGATATAAGCCTTTAAACCCGATGAACGGGGCCCATAGGTTTTTCTTTATGTTCCAGTTAGTTTTGGGGAAGTCTTCATCGTTCCAGCGCTTACCTTTTTCGAGTACTAATACACGGTGGCCTTTTTCACTCAGGCGTAATGCGCTACAGGAACCGCCAAAACCAGAGCCAATAATAACCTGGTCGAAATCAAACTCATTGTCCGGCGTTGTAGATGTTGTTTTCATAGTAGTCTGATAGCAGCCTAAATAGGTGGTTTCTTGGCGTTTACGGCTACCCTAACTGATCTCAGTAACAACTAAAGTGACCGTGCACGTTAAGCTTATCATTAAAATAGTCTATTACAGGGCTGTAATAAAACCATTCTGGTTTAGCATGGATGGTGTGAGCTATAAAGCGGTGATAGAGTGGCTTTCGAAATTTTAATCAAGGTGCAAAAGGTGATGCTAGGGTGATGGTGGAGTCTGATTCGAATGGGTCGGTTTATGCGACGTCGATTAATGCGCTGTTGCAGGCTTCCCAGCGTTTAGGCGCTAACCGCGATGATTTAATGCTGGCGGCGGGCATTGATCCTCTGTGGTTGCGTCAGCCCGATAATCGCATCTCGGTCGAGTATTTATTCACATTATATGAAGCTGCACAATTGCAGACCAATAATCCAGATATCGCCTTATATACCGGAAGGGTTGTGTATATTAGCGGTCTGCATGTGCAGCTTTATATGCTCACCATTTGTAATAACTTTCGTGATTATCTTAATTTAATGCCGAGCGTATTGAAATTACGCGGTGATATAGGAGAGGTTAAAGTGGCTAGGGAAGGTGATTGTATTCGCCTTGACTGGTATCCGCTAATGGCGGCGACCAGCCAGCAGCGTTTTCTCAGTGATGAAATCATGTCCGCCTCAGCAGCGATTGTAAACTCTCTCTGTGTGCAGCCGATCAGGGTGGTTAAGGCCTGTTTTAGTTATGCCGAACCCAAAGACCTGTCTATGTTGCGCGGTATTTTTGGAGATGATTTGTCCTTTGAGCAGCCGCGCAGCTGTTTGTATTTTTACCGTGAAACCTTGAACCATTCCATTGTGCAGCTTGAATATGAATTGAGTGAGCAGTTTACTGACCCGGTACGTAAGTTATTTGGTAGTGATGATCCTACCGATAGTTTTCTCGCTGCTTTGCGTGATTCTGTGATTCGTTTGCTGCCCATGGGTGATGTCAACATTGACGCTGCGGCCAGTGAACTGAATGTGTCACGACGTACGCTGCAGCGCCGGCTGGCGGATCGCGATACTCAATTTTTGCAGGTGTTACAGGAGGTTCGTTCTAAACAGGCTGTGCGTTATCTTGCCGATAAGCATTTGAGTATTACTGAAATTTCTTTTCTATTGGGATACGCCGATCAAGGCTCTTTTTCCAGTGCATTTAAATCCTGGCAGGGTGTATCACCAAGCGAGTATCGTCAGCGTTAATCGTTTGTTTGGATTGTATGGCATCAATTCCAATAAGATTGGCGCCAATTACCATGTTGTTTTTTTCTGATCGGCCTATTATTTAGCTAACAGCGATTAAGCTACTAATAACTGAGCCACTAAAAATTGAGTGCTAAAATCAGGTAACTAAAATGTCATTAGATTTCGATAGTGCACGTCTGCCTAACCCCTATTTAACGGCGGAACATGAAGAGTGGCGTACTCAACTGCGGCGTTTTCTCGATCGTGAAGTGATCCCTTTTGCCGATCAATGGGATGAAGATTGCAAGATTCCAGAAGATTTGTGGCCCAAGGCGGGTGCCGCCGGTATTCTTGGTTTGGGATATCCGGAGCAATATGGCGGCACCTCGGAGGGAATCGATATATGGCACCTGAATATTCTCAATGAAGAGATGGGGCGAATCGCCGTCGGTGGTGTTGCTTCTACGTTATTGATTCATGGCATTGGTTTACCGCCAGTGGTTAATTTTGCCAGTGACAAAATTAAAGCCGAAGTCGTACCCAAAGTGCTTAGTGGTGAAAAACGTATTTCTCTAGGGATTACTGAGCCTGGTGCGGGTTCTGATGTGGCTCAGCTGACAACCTCTGCGG
>DRHD01000094.1 GCA_011049795.1 Porticoccus sp. | reverse complement strand
TGATCCTGAATCGGCATTAAATTACCCTGGGTAATGTCTATCATTAATATTATAGATTACATCTATTCCTTTTGGCTGCGTACTCTTCCGGCCGGTTAAACGAATTCACAATATAAAGGATAGATTATGTCTCAGCGAGGACTTTTAGTTCCCGTTTTTGCTTTTTGCCTAACGGCTAATGCAACAGAAGCAGTCTATTTTTCTATTCCTAGCCCTGATAGCCCAGGTTTCGGCATCGAAGCCAGTGCTAATGATCAAGCAGATTGTCAGCAAGGTAAGTATCAACGTTGTTTTGATCGAGGGCTGATTGTCAGCAGTTTGCAGGACAGTGCTTATGATCTTGGCGAGATTAGCGATAGTCAGTTATCGATAGGTAAGAAGCATATTAGTGTTGATTTCACTCAGTACGATCAGGGTGCAGCCAGCGAGTTTAATTTTTCATTGGATCTGACACGTGATAAAAATGATCTGTTTGCTGGCGACATAATAATCGTTGCTGAAGATGTAATGGGTAAAGAAATCAGCACAAGGCGCTACTCGTTTAGTGATGTCGCGCTGGCTTTTAAACCCAAGCCGATTAACGAAGTGCCGTTACCGGCCGGTGCTTTCTTGTTTGGATCTGCTTTAGCCGCATTAGGGTTAATAGGACGGCGACAAGAATCCGACCATTCCCACCATCATTGACAGACTCAGATCAAAACCCTGTAGTACGAAAGGAAATCACAAACCTACAATTCCCAGAGGGTTAACTATCATCACTAAGATAGGTTGGGTGATTGAATTGAAAAACCAGGAAGTGCATCGGTACGAAAAATGCACGCGAGAGGCGCGTTCAAAATGTGCTGCACTCGCGGGCAGAAAAGGATTTTTACGAGTAACGAATCGCGTGTAACCCCCCCCCCCCAGACACTACTACATTAACGGTCGCGATAACCGAGCATAAATTTGATCAGGCACATTACTATGTCCAGCTTTAATAAGTCTATTGAACAAACGATTATTCTCGTTGGAGAACAATCACCGAGAGCGCAGTTCGGCGTTCTAGCTGCCACTGGGGCGATATTGATTTTCTTCCTGAGTTCGGCTGCGGTCGCCAGCCCCGAGCCAGAAGAGGTGCGCCAAAGAATTGGTTATTCCGAACCCGAGGAAATCCCGGTTTATGGTGGGGAAATAATTCAAACCTCAACTCCGGTTTTGTTGCGAAATGGTGGAGTTCAGGGAGAGCTTCTACTAGCCGATAAAAATGACCGGCAGTGGGCAAGTTCGGGGGAAACTGCGGACGATTTTTTTGTTGTGCAAAACGGGCTGTTAAATCCAGGGGGACAATACTCCTGGCAAGTTTTGCAGCAAAAGAAACTATCGGTTCCGGATATACATATTGAAGCTGATGGGGCTACCGAATTTGGTTTGTCTGCATCACACATGCTCACGACTGAAATAGAGATCCCCCGCAACTTTAGTGTGAGCCCGTCGCTGGTGACGGCAGGGTCAGCCCAGGGATTATTCGCACGTTTTTGGTCAATGGCGGGCGGTTCTGAGAGCAATGGTTTACCGGATGAACTTAAACCTAGCGCCAATGCGCGGATACCATCTATTAGCCCACAGTTTGCTATGACAGACATTCGATTCGAAGCCTGCGAACTCGAAAAGACAACCCATGCCGGTGGTAATCAGGATCCCTTGACGGATTACACATACACTACCTGTGAAGTAGAATATGGTATGGAGGTTAATGGAACTAAAAGTTTGAGCGGAGCAGAGGATGACGTCGCTTTCAATGTAGAAGAAAATAATGTCGCGCACAATTTTCAGGCCACGCTTACCGCGAGTATGGCAAATTCAGAGGGTTTTGAGTTTAGCACCGCTGATGGTAGTACGGTTTCCCTCGGTTACCCACTGCGTAATATGTTTGCACTGCGGGCTTTGGCAGACATTCAAGTGCCTGTTTCCGGTACATACCGACTGGCAACGCGCAGCCCGGGAGGTGCACGGGTTTATATTTATGATACCACTGACGACGATCTCGGTAAGACCTTGGTCAGCGCGTCCGCCGCCTGGGCCCATACTCAACCCGATAGTAGCTGCAAAGCGCAACTACCGAGACGGGCCTATAAAAATGACTTACTCTATAGTGAAACAGAACGCGAATATTGGTCAACTACCTTCAGGTACATATTCGAGTATGCCGACGACGATGACTCCTGGTTTCAACCCGAGGAGGATACTTTATCGGAACTTGGGGAACAGTTTTATCGAAAGTGCAATCTAGACCGCGAGCTATTATGGGGCAATTCCATTGAGCTGGTAGCCGGTAGAGGCTATCAAATCGCTGCTGACTTCTGGTTGGGCATAACCCCTGGGCGCTTTGCTATACATATCGAACAGCCTGATGGGAGTAGCGGACCTTTGCCCTTTGCATGGCTAACGCCCGTAGAGTCGTTGACAGATTTTGATCGGACGCACATGCAGATGGATACTCTTAACCTTGTTGGTTCGGCCTTTGCACTCTCCGGTTATGGCAATTCACTCGCGAGCATCGACTCCCTTGGCAACTTACAACTGCGTGAACCCGATGGTTTGGGCGGCTGGAATATGCCGACAGCGCTGACTAATAACGGCGAGGCTATGGGTCAGTTCGGTGAGAGCGTGGACTTCGTAGTGACCACTGCTGAGTCGGCGATGCCTGGTTACCTTCCGCCGAATGAGGTATCGGGATCCCCTCAGTTCTGGATATCGACCCGTTATGACGCGGCTGTCGGGACGGCCACCCTGCTGGAAAGCTTTAGCCTTACGCAAACCGGGTTTATACAGAAGAATTTGACGGTCGAGCAGTTGGAATTCAACTGGGACATTAACAGCACCGTGATTAGTGGTGGCTCTGTGCTTGCCCGTTATGACCAAAATGGCCAGGAAGTGGATTTGACTTTTAGCATCACCGGGGGCTTTGTCGACTACACCACCGGGAGGCTGCAGCTTGAGC
>DRHD01000093.1 GCA_011049795.1 Porticoccus sp. | reverse complement strand
GTCTTCTCCTTATCCGTAGGATTTATCTCGCCATGTCTCTCCCCCTCATGATCACCCATTCCATCCTGACCATTACCCGAATCCTTTAATGTGTCCATCATTTTAGCGGTGGCTTCACGCAGCTTGGATTCAGAATCCACCAGGAACTGAGCGGAGGTCACCACCTCATCGCCCGCATCGACACCATCCAACACGGCAACTTGCCCCTTGGATTCAAACCCTAATCTAACCGTTCTCGGTTCAAATTTTCCTGGGCCACGAACAACAAATACCTGTGTACGATCGCCGGAACGAATAATAGCTTCAGCGGGTATGACCACTACATTCTTCAAAGTATCGGATTGAATGCTGACTTCCACAAACGTATTCGGACGTAGTAGCCGTTGACGGTTGTCAAAGACCAAACGGACCTTAGTAGTCCGTGTTTTCGATTCCGCATAGGGATAAATGTAGGCAAGAGAACCCTTGAAGGTTTTCCCTGGCACAGAAGCCAACGTCACCTCGACTTCATCGCCAACCTTTACCCAAGGCAACTCGTATTCATACACATCGGCATAGACCCAGACCTGACTGAGATCGACCATCATGTACAACTCGGTTTTCGGCGTAACATATTGACCTTGGCGTGAGCCAATACGAATGACCGTACCGGCCACGGGTGAATGTATGTGCAGGTTTTTTTTAATTTTTCGAGTTTGTTCCAGCTCCTGAATCTGGTGTTCAGGAACATCTAACAACGTCAGCCGTTCTCTGGAGCTCTTTACCAGATCCTCTGCACCCTGTCTGATTTCTTCAAATGGGCTTTTTTTCAAAGCAGATAAGTTATTCAGTGCCAACAAATATTCTTGCTGAGTTGATACCAGTTTGGGCGAGTAAATACTCAGCAGGATGTCGTCCTTCTCCACATATTGACCGGTTTTATCCACTCGAACCTCTTCAATCCACCCCTCTACTTTCGGATGCAACCGCGCCATGCGTTTCTCATCAAAGTCCACCCGGCCCACGGTGCGAATTGTTCGACTTATTGATGTTCTCCTGGCTGTTGCAGTTCGAACGCCAATATTCTGTACCACTACCGGATCAATTTTTACCGTGCCAACAATGTCATTTTTTTCGTTGTCGGCATAAACCGGTAGGTAGTCCATTCCCATGGAATCTTTCGCTGGTACTGGAGAAGTAATCTCCGGGTTCATTGGGTTGCGGTAAAACAGCGGTTGGGTTTTTTCCTCAACCATCACCGTAGAAGAACCATCTTGACCCAACAGCCAATAGGCAATTCCTACACCTGCGCCTACACCAACCACTAATATCAGACTGCCAATTAATAGATTAGATTTATTCATAAACAGAGCCCTCACCAACAGCGGCTTCCAGGCGAGCCAATGCTTGCTTCGCATCGCTCAACGCTTTCCAGTATTGCAGTTGGTAATTAAAGAGTGTCATTTGGCTGCGAACCAGGTTAAGGAAATCAACTTCACTCACCTGATAGCCTGCCAACATGGATTCCACGGTTTGCTGTGCTTGCGGCACAATGCCACTACCAAATAGTGAGAATTGTTGTTTAGCGCGGTGATAATCAGTGACTGCCGATGAGATAGCACCCATCACAACACCTTTTTCATCGAGCAACGCATAACGGTTTTTTTGCAACTCAAAGCTTTTTTGGCTAACGGCCTTTGATTGTTTTCTACCCGCGTACATAGGTATTTTTATGCCGACCATGACGGAAACAAAATCTGAACGCGCACCGCCTCTGGGTAATGGGTTATCGCCGGTACGGTCACCATAGGTCATACCCAGCTTGAAATCGGGGTAATAATCACGCTTAGCAAGATCGAGACGGGATTGTGCCGCATCTACCCGCGTCTCCATTTGTCTCAACAGTGGCCGTGTTAACTCGGCTTTTTGGTACAGTTCATCTTCATCAACAAGTTCTGGCATCACCTTTGATACCTGACCCGGCAATATCAGTTCATTGTTGGCCGGCCGATCCATAAAGATATTGAGTTGGATGACCTGATTGCGTCGTATCGCTTGTAACTGAATCTCCTGATCCATCAACTTGGATAACTCCAATTGCGATAGCAATACATCCTGCTGCAAGCCCATGCCAGTTTCGTACTTTGTTTTGGCAACAGTAATAAACTGCCGCAGTAGTACTTGGTTGATATCCACCGTCTCTAGCGCACGATCCAGATAATAGAGTTGCCACCATTTGCCTTTCACGTTTTTAATGAGTTGCAGTCGCACTTCATCCACCGAATACCCGGCAGCCTGTGCATCGTATTCCGCCGCCTCTTCCTTCAGATTCAGCTTCCCCGGAAAAGGAAATACTTGGCTAAAGCCAATCTGAAGCTGCGTCATCGCTTCCTGATCTCTGTCAAAACTGTCCGTTGGAAAGTTCATCGCATTCAGATTGACCATTGGATCGGGCAATGCACCTACTTGTGAGGGAACTTCAGCCAAGGCTTCATAACGTGCCTGCATTTCTGCAAGATTAGGGTTGTCTCTTATTGCAATTTCAACGGCAACCGAAACAGACAACGCCTCCGGTCGCTCTTGTGCACTGGCATAGGAAGCATTGACGACTAAAGCTAGGCTTATAACACCCACCGTAAAAATACATTGATTAGCTGTTACTGCCATTTTATGAACAGATTTTGGCAACGCTGTTCTTGCCAATAAGCAAATAAGTCGTTTCATACTTTTTCATACTCCATCATCAGAGCGTCTCTATCTATCAAGTGCAGCTATCACTGGAGGAGGTATAAATTTTGAAGGAATGCACCATTAACGTGCGGAATCAACCTATACCTATCTATCGCTCACAACCATTGTTAACAACAAAGGGGAAACATGACCTGCTAGCAGATCAGTAAGTGAGGAATTACAGGTTATTTAATCCAGCCAGACGCAAAGTCGTTGGTGGAGAGGGGGACCAGAGGGAGGAATAAAGGAATAGTAATAGGTGTTAATTCTTCCTGTGGCCATTCCCCACAGAAAAAAGAAACTACAGACCGCAACGATAAGCGACAGATCAAAGAACAAATCCGTGAATTGATTTTGCACCACCAACACATTGTCACCCAGAACATCACAACAATGCTGATTAATACCCACTGAACCTGCTTCATCAACCCCAAGACTTGAGGTGCCATGGTGGTGGCTCATGGATACAGCGGTGTCATCCATGACCATATTCATATCCATGCTCATATCTACTGCCATCAATGGCATCATTCCACAGAGCAATAGCCACCCCACCAGCAGCGAGGCAACAACGGAGCGATTTTTGACGATAATTCTTTTCACAATGGCCACTATAAACCTTCAACCTGCAGTATAGTCAAGCACGCTTATTCCAGATAGCGGCTAAAGATACTTGCCAAACGCCCAATTCTCAGCACAAACACCTTGCTCTACGTTGAATCCAGTATCAAAGCCAAAGATCACTTCCACTTAATGTTACAACCCAAGCTAGCTTTTTGATCTTTGTTAACGGGCATACCAGTCAACACTGCACCTAACGCTTCACGCAAATCGTGCCCACTTACGGGTTCATCATTACCTGGTTTAGCACCATCCATTCGCCCCCGGTAAATACAGTTAAGCTCATCATCAAACAGGAAAAAATCCGGGGTACAGGCTGCACCATAGGCCTGAGCCACAGACTGAGATTCATCGAACAGATAGGGAAATAAAAACTGCTCCTGTGTTGCCCATGCTGACATCTTTTCAGGGCTGTCCTCAGAGTAGTTATCCACATCATTACTATTAATCGCAACAAAGCCCACACCACGGGGCATATAATCAGCCGACAGCTCAGCAATACCCTCGATTACATGTATAACGTAGGGGCAGTGGTTGCAAATAAACATCACCAGTGTGGCGTGCACACCTCTCAACTGCTCAAGAGATAAGTCTTGGCCTGTCAGCGGTTCTGGTAAATTGAAATCTGGTGCCCTGCTACCCAGTGACATCATGGTGGATTCGGTCAAGGCCATGGTTCTCTCCTGTGTGGCACTCGTCTATACAATTCAAACACTGTTCATAGCCATAGCATATGCCATGTTCCAACTAAGATTAACCATCCTTTACGCCTGCCGATAGCCCTACTGACATGAAACTCTGCTAAAATCCGCGCCTCTTCATTAGGGGGTGCACACGCATCCAAACTACCCATGAGCCTGATCCGTCTCGACGACATATCCATTGAATTTGGCGATGTGCCACTACTGACCCATGCCAACTTTACGGTGGAGCCGGGTGAGCGCATCTGTCTGATCGGGCGAAATGGTGCGGGTAAATCGACCTTACTGAAAATAATCACCCAACAGATCAAACCCGACCAGGGTGAGATTCACTACCGCCAGCACCTGCGTATCAGCCAACTGGAACAAGCCCTGCCCACCGCCGTCGACCGAAAAGTCTCCGATGGCGTGAGAGAGGGGC
>DRHD01000092.1 GCA_011049795.1 Porticoccus sp. | reverse complement strand
GGATGAAAGCGTATATGGAATACAATAATGACGATGATAGTAACTGATATATTCAGAGATAAATACATGACTTTTGGCTATGGGGGAGACAAACACCCCAAAGGTTGGTGTAAGTGCCGGGTGTATCCTAAACATAAAGCCTTATCTGGTAGGAAAGGCGATGTTGAATATTATCAGTATAGTAAATGCCCCGACTGTGAGATGGTCTTTTTTAGGGCCGAAATCGGAAAACCTCTAGGGGAAAAATGATGATGACCACGAATAACGAGATTAAGGTGTTAGACAGGTTGGATTTTAGCGGGGTGCGTCTTCGCACTGATTGGGATCGAGAACCGGAGATAAAAGCCACGTTCTTATTCCTTGAAAAAGATGGACATATTGAGCGTGATGAGGACAACCTTCACGGTTTTTGGCGTATTACCGAAAGCGGAACGAACCTACTGAAAGTAGAACCAAATGCGTAGACTTGTAATCATACTGCTGCTATTGGTAGCGGCGTGTGCCCCCCAACTATCAATACCAACAGGCGATTGCTACGGCTTCACAGGCGATGAACAGGTGGTAAGTGCCAATCATTGTCTACAACCGCCTTATACGATAGATACGAGCAACCCGATAATCCAGGCCGTGCCGGACGGATGGCAACTTACCAACGAGTTAGTTAATGCTGATGGCGTGCGCGACAAATACACAGACCGCGCTCGAATAACTAGCAATGGTTTTGGGCTGACCTTTGAATTGCATAATGGACTATTTGGCATTGATGGGCGCTGGGGCTATATGCAAGATGTGACGCTAACCCCCGGCTGCTACTTGCTAAAAGTAAGCGGCCATGGATACATTAACGATCCACCGAACCAGACGAACTATGCAATAAGTGGTTATTTTGATGAGGCGCTAATATCACAACAGCTATTGCCATTGCAGTCAGGATTCGAACTGATATATCCCTTTAGCATCGTGGATGAAAACACATACCCTATCCGATGGATGGTAGATGCGTTATGGGGTTCTGCCGGACATGGCAGCCAAGTTGATATATTAAGCGCGGGTGTATTGAGTGTCGATAGCGGCTATTGCGATGGGTAGCCTTGACAAGCGTGGTACAATAAGGGCAATCCTATAGCAGTGCGAATTGATTGCACACAGATGATGGTGATTTAATTTGCCGACGTTCAATAACTCCAAAACACGCACTTGCTACGAGCACCCCCAATACGCGGGGTGTTTGCTTTCCGGGTTGTCCCTTTTTATAGCATGATTTTACCATTGCAAATAGCCCAATTTAGTTTATAATAACTATGGCAGAACCACTATAAATTGGGGCTAGAGGATAGGCGATAATCTAAGCCATAAATATTGAAGTAGCACTAGTGGCTTCTTTGTGGATTGGCAACGTTATCCTATTGTGCACATATTGCGTATAGATTATTAGGAGGTGTGAATCCTCCCAGCCTGCAATCATCCAAAAGACAATCACTGTGGTTGTCTTTTTTGTTGCGTTACATTACTGTTTGTGCTACAATGCGCTATGGATGCAGCTAACAATTAGGAGTTATTTATGGTGATGTGGGCGCAGATCGACATGGCCCGTAAAGAACAATTTTGCAGGCGCTACGAAGCAGGTGATGATTTATCCGGGGACGCTATTGAACTGGGAGTGCGACTAGAATCGCTACAACGTTACATCCGCAACCATCGACAACACCGCGATATCTTCCGGGTGACACAGGCACTAGCTAAAATCCCAATTTTCCCCGTTCCATCCAAAACCCCAGTTTTTGACACCTACCTAGACATTGAAACCGACGACGCGATTATCACAGGCGATATAGAAGTGCCTGACCACTCACGCGCCTATTTATTGCAGGTGTTGTATACGGCCATGGCGCACAATATCAAAACATTAGTTATTGCCGGTGACTTTGTGGCAACAGATATGGGGCCGCTCAACAGTTGGCCGACAACTTGGCTTGCCAATGATCTGGGATATGACGAGTCGTGCACACTTGCTTGTCATATCCTTAACCAGATGTCAATGTGGTTTGAACATATCTATATCATTGAAGGCAATCACGATCTGCGTATTGCCCGCGCCACTCACGGCCAGATACATCTTGGCATGGAACTGCGGACAACCAAAGCTATCTACAGCCGCTATGAGTATATGTGGCTACGCACCGTTAGGGGTGATGTCAAAATATCGCACCCTAAAAACTACAGCCGCAACCCGGTGACGCTTGGACAAAAGCTGCACAGCGTTGAGCCAAGAAAATGTCATTACATTATAGCCCACTGCCACCGTGTACAATTTGGCATGTCACTGGACGGGCTGCATGAAATACACACGCTGGGAACAGGGCGCGATCCCGCCCGCACAAAATATGTGTCGAAAAGTGATACCAACCATCCAGCCTGGGACAGCGCATTTTTGATGATGCGTGGCGGCTACTTTACGCCGCTCGGCGACAAGTTCACAAATTGGCCGGAACACCTGGCAGACTTCTATGATGACTACATGACCGCGCTCAACCCCCCTACTCTTCCCTCTTCAGCCCTCAAAATTGTCAAACCTAAAACGAGCAACGGAAACAAGCACACGCTAGTAAGCCTGTAAAGCCTGTGTAATCGCGGGAAAACGGCATACAGTGCGAATAAGTATGGAATTTGCGCGTCGGTTGCACGGCAAGCGCGGTTGTGTTCCCGGTGGGGCAGGGGCAGTGTTAGGAGAGTATTAGAGGCTCTTGACTTATGTTGTGTTAGGTTGTATACTATATATAACGAATGAGAAAACAAACGGAGACAAGGCAATGACTAAGAGACAATCATTAATCAACAAAGCGGCAAGAAGTCTAGCAAAGGGAAACGCACTAGACAGAAGCAGGTTCAATATTGAAATCAAAGTCATCGAATTTGTAACCGACCACGACGAAGAATATGCAACAACAGCAACGGATAAACAATGGGACAGGTTCAGCAGCGAAGTAATTAGGGACGCAACCCAAATAAGAAACGATAGGCTAGACAATGAAGCGATACTAGCAATGATGACACCGGAAGAACTCGCAGCAATTGAAGCAGAGTTAGGAATATAATCACAAACCAACCCAAAGACAGCCCGGTTGATCCGGGGTTTTTGGGTAACAGGTGATATATAAACAGAGCAACTAATCACTGCTTTGGTGCAATAGGGTTCAATTCCCTACGTATAAAAGCCCGTGTGCGGATTGTTGGGAATGGCAGATTGATTGTTTGCCGGACGACTTCAAAATGCCCCGGCTCGATAGTTAGGTAAAACATATTATATCACCTGTCTATCATTTGAGGTGAATTTCTAATTGCACTAACATGAGGAGATGGAAATGAAACAAAGTTCTATTAATACAATAGAAGAGGTGTCCAACCACCTTGAAAAAATAAACACTGGGCGATCAATTGAAAGCGCAGCAAAGTTGCGTGATATAGTGAGAATTAAACATTCTGAAATATGTCATTGTGTGTTGTGCCACCCAGAACAATGTGAATTAGAGGCCGATACAATTACAGGGAATGGCGTAGAGATCAGCGTAGCTACAGGTATTTGGCAAAGCGTAACGGGGTGGTCTGTAGCCTATCGTTTCTTATTTGGGTTGCGTCCCTAATTACTTCGCTGCTGAACCTGTCCCATTG
>DRHD01000091.1 GCA_011049795.1 Porticoccus sp. | reverse complement strand
CGTCATGATCTACTACCACCTTGCCTGGTACAGTGAGCTCACAGTTACCGCCTCGCTCTGAGGCCAGATCGACAACCACACTACCTGGCTTCATGGATTGAACCATCGCAGCAGTAATTAACTTGGGAGCAGGTCTGCCTGGGATCAATGCAGTGGTGATAATAATATCCACTTCTTTGGCTTGTTCAGCAAACAGCGCCATTTCTGCCGCGATAAACTCATCACTCATCTGCTTGGCATAACCACCGCCACCGCCACCATCTTCATCGGCAAAATCCAATTCAAGGAATTCGGCGCCCATACTTTCAACTTGTTCTTTCACTTCCAACCGAGTATCAAAGGCACGAACGATGGCCCCCATACTGTTGGCTGTACCGACGGCGGCTAAACCCGCCACACCAGCACCGATAACCATCACTTTGGCTGGAGGAACTTTACCTGCCGCAGTTACTTGGCCGGTAAAGAAACGACCAAAGTGATTTGCTGCTTCGATAACTGCCCGATAACCCGCAATGTTAGCCATGGCACTCAAGGCATCCATTTTCTGTGCGCGACTGATACGCGGAAGGCTATCGATAGCAAAAACTGTCGCTTTCTTTGCAGCGAGCTGATCGAGTAATTCAGGACTTTGAGCCGGCCAAATGTAGCTCACTATATGGGCACCTTCTTTCATCAGATCGACTTCGTGTCGACCTAAATCGGGGTGCATCATTGGGGGCCGAACTTTTAGGATAAAATCTGACTGCTCCCAGAGGGAAGGAGCGTCCATAGAGATAGCTGCACCTGCAGCCCTATAGGCATCATCATCGTAGTGTGCCGGGTCACCGGCACCGGATTGAACGACCACCTCATAACCCAGCTTTATTAACTTCTGAACAGAGGTCGGGGTTGCTGCAACCCGTCGCTCATCCAGAAAAATTTCTTTAGGTATACCTAATTTCATCATCAGCACTTTCTCCCCGCCCAGACTCTTTCAAGTCAGGCACTATGATTAAGCAAACAGGAAAATCCTTATTGTGGACACCCCAAACCGTGACAACTCGGCTTATCAACTCAAATAACAGAATAATTAAAAAATGATCCTCTTTATCTTTTTATATACAAAATCTTTTTATATACAAAATCTTTTTATATACAAATTCCGTCATTATCTTATGTACGGAACTTCCAACTCTTTTTATTGATAAGCACACTAAACACGTCTACTCGACTTTACTCTTGGTATAACAGCTTCAATAGTATTACACCGGGCTAACCATAATCTACTTTGTAGTTAGATAACAACATTAAATGTCAGGGACTTGATCTCGCTAAATTACCGCTAAAATTAATACCTACTGCTCGAATCCAAACATCCACACCGAGTGCCGCTAACACCACACCATATTCCAAATATATGACCCAGATCGGTATTAGGAAGGGTTCAATACTCGTTGAATTCATATTGATACCAACAGCATAGGACAACAACACACTCACTGAAAACGTCCAACTCCACAGCCTGGGAAAGATCACTGCGAAGGGTAGCAACCAAATCAGATACCAAGCGTTAACCACTGGAGCGATAAAGAAGAACACACCAAAGATAATATCCCCTCGGGGCATCTGCCACATTGAAGACTTGCTGTGTTGTCTAAACAACCAAGCATACATCCCCAAAAAAACAGAACCTAAAACCAGTTTGGCCACCAGCGGATCAAGCCACTGACGCAACAATGCATAAAAAGCACTATTAAACTGCCACTCATTACCAAAGACTAACAGCCCCCCCATATCCGATGCCCCCTGCCAAATAAAGGGGCCGTATAACACGGCCAACACCAAGCAAAACACACCCCAATAACGCAAGGGTAATCGCCACAAGATAAAGGGAGCCAATAACAGAGCAAACACCTTCGCCCCCACACTAAGCGCCAACAGTCCGGCGGCAATGAGATACATCTGTTGTTGCCGACAAAATAATGCTGCCATCAGCAACAATACCCCTACCCCATCAGGGTGAGCAGTAAAGGCCAGCTCTTTAATCACCAAGGGTGACCATGCATAGAGCAACACCCAACGAATGTTGGCCAGACGTAACAACAACAGGATGAGCGCCATGTCTGCCAGGGCATAGATGAGTTGCAGTATCCACACCTCTGCCGGGGCTAACAAATGCCCCAACAGAAAGGTGTATTGCAGGGTAGGCCCGTAAATGGTCGGCACATCCGGGTAATTAATCCTAGCTAACAACCCTTGAAAAATTACTGGAATCTCGTCATGACCAAAAAATGTGGCGGGTGCTATTCCATAAGGCGAACCTGTTTCAAAAAAACGATAACCATCCCAGAGGTAGCGGTAAAAATCGTCTTCCCATAACGGATCACCTAATACGCCAATAGCATGGAAACAACCCGCCCAGAACAATAACCGCAAAGGCGTCAGAGACTGATTAGCCGCACAGCCAAAAGCAACCAGAGTAGCCAGCAAAGACACACCAAGCAGACCATAAAATAGCCACAGAGAAAGAAATTCTGGCTGCAATGAATACCAGGCCAACACGCCGTAGGCAATGGCGCAGACAAAGCCGGCGACATCAATACCCCATCTCAACCCCAAGCCACTTTCACCAACATTGGGAAGAGCTTCTAGGTCGTTATTATTAGCGCCAGTGCCATTCATCACACATCATTTATTATCGTTAGATAATCACAAGATACCTTATATGGAGTGGGAATTCCCGGTGACTCAAAGATAGGTAAAAAAAGGTAGAACTATTTACTCAGCTGACACTCTATAAGGCACACAGGTATAAGGCCCACAAGGTCAGTCTTTTACAACATTCAAAAAACAGGCGATAAGCACAATGAAAACCCAGCGTTACGGTATACCCACGTTGTCCTTATCAGTGGCATTGATATTACCCACCATAATACTATCCGCTTCGATGGCCTCAGCGTCCATTAACCTGGCACCACCCTCCCTTGATGATCCCTACCACCTTGGCAAGGTGACCTACCATCGAAAATTAGCCTGTGGTACTTGCCTCTTATCCGAGACCACGCTTGATGCAGCCAAAGCCTGCGATTTTATTGAGCGGCTCAATACTGACCAGCAGTTGATGACTCTCTTAAATGAAAAGGAGCGTTCAGCCGTCACCTTTTATCTTGAGAAGTATTTTGGCCCACGATAATTTTCTGGTACGAGGACCCACGTGATGTATCAGAAAAAACGCATTGTTTGCATTATTCCCGCTCGGAATGAAGCCCAAGCAATACAACAGGTCATAAGCGGTCTTCAGGCACTATCTGACGATAATGACAACTCGATTATCGATGATATTTGGGTCTGTGATAACGGTTCCACTGATAACACTGCCGCCATCGCTCACGCAGCAGGTGCACAAGTCATCACCCAACCTCAACTTGGTTACGGTATTGCTTGCCTAACCGCCCTAGGCAAGGCAAAAAATGCGGACATCCTATTATTTATCGATGGCGATAATGCATTCCATGCCAGTCAGGCAATCCCTCTGATTCACACTGTTGCCAACGGCGCAGACTTGGCCATTGGCTCCCGGACTCTCGGTAAAATGGAGCAAGGCGCCCTCACCCTCCCCCAGCGTTTTGGCAACCGACTCGCTAGCCTGTTAATTCGATGGCTGTGGGGAGCAACGGTCACTGACCTTGGTCCATTCCGCGCTATATCTCAAGGTGCCCTAAAGCAACTGGCCATGGAGGATAAAACCTTTGGCTGGACCATTGAAATGCAGGTTAAAGCGATTCAAAAAAATATGACGACCATAGAGCACCCCGTGGATACCTTCCGCCGTCTTGGTCACTCCAAAATCAGCGGTACAGTGAACGGAACTATCGGTGCAGGTGTCGGTATTTTATCGATGATAGCCAAACTTTACTGGCGACAGTATAAACACAACCCTAAAGAGGTACGAGTATCTAACAATCGTAATATTTCAGGCCAAGTGAGGGTAAAAAATGAACCTTAATCCCTTAAAAAAAACCATAGATAACAATATTTTACCTTTGGCATGGCTATCACTTATTCTGTTTTTTTCACCCGCTGTATTTTCTGCACCCGACAGTAATGCCTTGGCATTCTGGTCAGCAAGCAATGAAGAAAACACTCAAACTATTAATCACGATTCCTGGCAATTGCTACTCAATCGGTATTTGAACAGCAATCACCCCAGTGGTATCCATCGCTTTAATTACGCCGCCGTCACTACCGAGGATCAAAAGTCGCTGGATGTGTACTTAAAAGAAATGCAGCAGTTAAACCCTCGGCGCTTTAGTCGCGCCGAACAAAAAGCCTATTGGATCAACCTATACAATGCACTCACCGTAGAACTTATTCTGAAAAGCTACCCAGTAACGTCCATCACCAAGCTCGGGGATAGTTTTTTAAGTTTTGGCCCCTGGGATGACAACGTAGCTAATATTGAGCGGCATGACCTGTCTCTCAATGACATTGAGCACCGTATCCTTAGGCCATTATTCCGTGACAATCGTATTCACTACGCGGTCAACTGTGCCAGCCTGAGTTGCCCTAACTTGGCTGCCACGGCTTATACCGCGACTAATACCCACAGCCAGCTAGAAGAAGCTGCTCGCCAGTATATCAATCACCCCAGAGGCGTCACTTTCGAGGGTGCCAGACCAGAAGAGACCACTCTGAAGGTCTCCAGTATTTACCACTGGTATTTAGAAGACTTCGGCAACAGTGATCAGGCGCTGATCTCACATCTAACCAACTATGCCGAACCACCCTTAGCCGAGCAGTTACGTCAATATGATGGCGACATAGAGAGCCATTACAACTGGGCGCTTAATGAGCCCTAAAACTAAATAGATTAAGAGATGAACCAATAGCCAAGAGTGGAATCTGAGTTATTAGCTCCCACTCACCCAATAAATATTGTTACATAGTTGATTCAAAAAATAGGATAAATTGATGAAATTTTTCACTCAGATTGTTGTTCTTTTTATCCTTGGGTCACTACATTCCTGGGCGGCTGAAGATAAAGAAACAGCCATCGACTGGGCCTCAGCAGAAGACATAAAAAGCCATATTATTTTAACCCTGGAACCACAAAAAGGAGAAGTAGCTTCTGGCCCAAATCTTGCCCACTCAGATAAAATATTGAGTGAACAGTTCTCTGAAATTTACTTGGTCAGATCAACACATCTGGATGATGGTGAGAAATACATACTCTACATTACTGCACTTTATGCCGATGATGGCTGGCGGGACTATACGAGCGCAACCGCAGGAGGCGATGATGTACCATTGGCCTTATTATCAAAAACTGCACCTAGCTGTAACGACAAAACCACCTGTAAATATGAGGAGAGACTGGCTGTTAGCCTGAGTTTTTTTGATGTTATTGACGCCATGTCAGCCGGCCTAAACGTAATACTCACGGGCAATCAAACAAGTCACATAAAAATTCCTGGCAGCTATTGTACAGCCATCATGCAAACCATTATGATCGAGTGACTAATAGCCGTTGCATATTGCCCCGGCTTTCTCAGTGTTTTTTCTAC
The DNA here is from genome assembly GCA_011049795.1 of Porticoccus sp. The sequence continues at coordinate 9,918 of DRHD01000091.1, read as the reverse complement.
CATATTAGGCTGCTGTTACTGGCCAAACACCTTTTTCAACAGGGAGGTAGTTTGCTTGACTGGGTCTTTCCGAATAGCCGCTTCTTCCTTGGCCAGATAGTAGAAAATCCCATCCATACCCTTATTGATCGTGTACTCGGTAAGGTCCCCTTTAATATCTGGCACCAGAGGAATGGTCTTGTAGTTGCTCATCATCGTATCGTAGGTTTGCACGGCCCCGACTTCACTCAAGCTATGCTCAATTACCGGGCGCATTTCATCGGCTAATTGAGGGCCCATCTTTTCTCTAAAATAGCTCGTGGCAGAGTCATCTGGACCGTTATAAATTTTCTTGGCATCTTCGATACTCATATCGGTGATAGCGGCCAAAAACAGTTCCTTGGCCTTTGGCACTGCTACTTCTGCACCACGATTTAGCTTGGTTTCCAAGTCATCCATCATCCAGCCCATACCCACGGTGTCGAGTAAACCCTTAGCCTGTTGAATCTCTGCCGGCAGGGGAATATGAATGGCATCATCAAGATTAAACCCGTCTGGTTTACCCAGTTGAGCGACTACGTTCTCAGTACCCACTTTCAGTGCATCCTTCAGACCCGCACTCATATCCTCAACACTGAGTGTCGACAATGCGCTACCTGGGCTGCTATTTGAACTACTAGCCGTACTTTCTGGCTCAGTGTTAACCACATCATCCAACAGGCTTTTTCCTGTATCCCACCAATTCCCTGCATTGACGGGCAATTGCAGGAATACCAATGACACACCAATAAGCGCTGTAATCTTTTTCATATGAGGCCTCCGAGCCACAATATTAAGTAGATAACATCTATCCACAGATTACCACGCACCCAGCCCCTTGAGTGAGACCTAGGCACGCTCAAAATGTCTTTCAAAAGGCCTCTTAACAGTCCACTTAAAAGACCTATCAAGATTCTGTCAGACATAACCACTAAGCGTTTATACTTCACCCTCACCCCCAGCCTAGTTTTGCTGGTAATAAGAGACACCAAAGGCCTGCTAACACTAATGAGCTTTACCTCTTTCGGCCTATCCGCCCCAATTCTTGATGCTGTTGCTGAACAGGGCTACGACACGCCCACCCCTATTCAGTCAAAAGCCATACCCCCTGCCATGCAAGGCAAGGATGTGATGGCCGCAGCTCAAACCGGCACGGGAAAAACAGCCAGTTTTGCCCTGCCAATACTGGAGAAACTATCTAAAGGAAAACCAGTCGAAGCGAATCAGGTCAGGGCCCTAATATTAGCCCCAACCCGAGAACTGGCTGCTCAGGTCGCAGATAGCATAGCGACCTACGGTAAACATTTACCCCTGCGTTCTGCCGTGGTGTATGGCGGGGTAAAGATTAACCCCCAGATGATGAAGCTGCGTAAAGGCATTGATATTCTGGTGGCAACACCCGGGCGTTTGCTGGACCTCTACCAGCAAAATGCGGTGAAGTTTAAGCAACTGGAAGTGCTGGTGCTGGACGAAGCCGACCGAATGCTGGATATGGGTTTTATTAACGATATCCGCAAAATTCTGGCACTGCTGCCCAACCAGCGCCAAAACCTGATGTTTTCTGCCACATTTTCAGATGAGATTCGTAATCTGGCCAAAGGGCTGGTCAACCATCCGGTTGAGATTTCTGTCAGCCCACGAAACACTACAGCGACCACGGTCAAACAGTGGGTTCATCCCGTCGACAAAAAACAAAAACCTGCATTACTTACTGAGCTGATTCACCATAATAAATGGGAAAAAGTGCTGGTCTTCACCAAAACAAAAAAAGGGGCCAACCAGCTCGTTAAATATTTGCATAATGAAAGCATTAAAGCTTCGGCAATTCATGGCGATAAAAGCCAAGCCGTGCGAACAAAAACTCTGGCTGACTTTAAGCTAACTGATGCAAAAAAAGGGTCGGTTAAAATTTTAGTTGCGACCGATGTGGCAGCACGGGGATTGGATATTGAGCAGCTGCCCCAAGTGGTTAATTTTGATTTGCCCATTGTGGCGGAAGATTATATACACAGAATTGGCCGCACAGGTCGAGCAGGCATGAAAGGTCAGGCTATTTCACTGGTCAGTGCCGATGAATTCAAGCTGCTCACCGACATTGAACGTTTAATTAAGCAGCTGTTGCCTCGAAAATTGGTTGATGGTTTTGAACCAAACCACAATGTCCCGGAATCCAAGTTAGACCTTCGCCCCCCGAAACCTAAAAAGCCGAAGAAACCAAAAAAGCCAAAGAAACTAAAAACTGCGGGTAAATCCGGACCTAAAGGTCAGCCACATTCTGGGGGTAACCCATCGGGCAAAAAGTCCGGCACCAAGAATAAGAAGTCTGGCGGGTTAAACCTTCAGCCCAGAAAAAAGCCTTCAAGCTAAACCTCAACCAACCTTCAGCCCACCGTCAACCCCTTCAACCCCGTCTCAACCCTATTCCTTACCTTTCAACAGATCACCAAGACCGGCAAATGGGTTGTGGGTAGCTGCCGTTCTCTCAATCTCCGTTGAAGTGTTACCGCCCTCTACTTCCGTATAGCGTGAATGTTCATTGTCATGACAGTAAAGACACAACAACTCCCAGTTACTGCCATCTTCTGGATTGTTGTCATGGTTATGATCACGGTGGTGTACCGTCAACTGACTCAGATTTTGTCGAGTGAATTCACGGGCACAGCGGCCACACACCCAAGGGTACATTTTTAGCGATTTTTCTCGATAACCCTTTTCCCGATCTTTACGGGCACGACGAGCTTCGGCAACCACACTGTTAAGTTTGTTTGAAGAATTATCTGGCGACATCATCACACCCTCGCAACACTTTATTCATAATACGTTACTCATAATAAGGTGACTCATCATCATTCAACATCCATTGCCAACAATTCAGCCAGATGACTATCAACCTGCGCCGTATATTTGGAGTCCATACCAAAAAGCCCCAAATGCCCCCAATCACTTTCAATCACCCTAAACTCACTATTTGCCACCATCTTCTGATGATCTTCACAATCTTTAGGCGGAAAGAACATGTCTGTACTAATGGGCATCACGAACATTTTTGCGGTGACTCGCCCCAAAGCCTTTTCAAGATCACCCCCTGTGTTTCTACTGACATCTCCACGCTGCCACTTCCAGGCAAGACACAGCAAGCTGTTCGGGTCCATGGGCAAAAAGTACCCCTGAGTAAAACCCACATAGAAATCTTCAAGGGATGAAAAACCGAGCTCACGCCACAACTCTTGTTTGAACATCTCCGTGCTATACCCCATCACCGACCAGAGATCAGCGTGCCGACGCAAACCACAATGCACTGCATGTGGCTCTTTATACCAACCGCCGTCCCAAGCGGGGTCTGAGGTAATCGCTTCATTTAAGGTTTTTGTAAATAAAAAATCATGAGGCATATTTTTTGCTGTGCCTGCAATAGGTGCAGCACGCTTGACCATCTCAGGATAACGCACTGCCCACTCCCAGGTTTGCTGAGCACCCATAGACCCACCCACGACCAAGGCAAGAGAATCGAGACCAAATTTTTCAGTGAGCAGCTGATGCTGAGCACGAACATCATCACCAATTCTCACGTGGGGGAATGCCGCCATACCAAACGGAGCAGGCGTGTTATGGGGGGATGTAGAGAGGCCATTGCCTATCTGATTAATGATGATGACAAAGTACTTATCTGGATCTATAGCTCGACCCGGCCCCACATAAGCCTGCTCCATGATTTTACTGGTACCGGAATACCAAGTAGTCATCAGTATGGCGTTATCTTTATTGGGGTTTAATTGACCGAAGGTCGTGTAAGCAAGCTGACAATTTCGAATGGTTCCGCCACTTTCCAACTGAAAATCACCCAAATCATAAAGCTCATAAGGACCATGATTTTCTTGCGAATAATAGTCGTTTACCAACATCAACCATTCCCCTCTCATTTGAATGAATAGAGGACGACACTATATCCAACTAAAAGAATCAGCAAGTTATATCCAACTAAAAGATGGAACCAAACATGCGGTACTGGAAATACTAAGAGATTGCCAATGTTCAAGATCTATTAAATGGGCGTCCCAGAAAGGCACTAGGCTGGGACACGCCTTATCAATCGATGGCTAAACTGTTGCGCTAGAAGTCTGAAATCAAGTTTTTTGCTCTATTCGTAGTCGACTCGATATAGGGTGAAGTCTAGTTATGAGCATCCACCATTCAATACCGGACTCACCCTTGTAAGTTTAGTAGTTAAAGTTTGATCCCCCCGTCACCTTTTTTCTCAGACATTTCCCCCCGGTTTTTGAAACACCGTCTATACTTTGAAGTTATTAATGAAATGTCTGGTATTACGGCAGCCAAAACACCATAAGGTTTACTTGTCATGTCATGGAAGACGAATAAAACAGTCGACACCCCCGCTCTACATGATTTGATCATTTCTTACTGTATTTTCTGTAAACCTCTTTTGTTAACCAGAGAGGTAACCACCACCAAAGTTGCTATAACAAAACCCATATTTTCCATCAATAATTTGATTAATCATCAAATATTTTTATGAAAATAATAATCAACTCAAAAGAAGACATAACCCATCTTCATAAACTTAACTCATGGCTTAACAGGCCACAGATACAGTCTATTAAAATGGAACTGATTCAAATGGATGCATCCATTAAAAAAAGCTATGAAAGGAAAATCAAGCACCTGTTTAATGATTGTGCATGCCTCTGGGCTGGTCCCGTTTTTATTGCCACCTTAATACTACTCTTCAACCTAACTAATAGTGCCCATATTAAATTTTGGCCGGAAATAATCTTATTTTTTTTCATCGCTGTATTTGCCGCCATGGCCGCAAAGCTGGTTGGACTACGATGGAGCTTTTATCGACTGAACAAAGCTATCGATGAACTCAACGACAACGAACTCAATAAAAGTAATTGGTAACACCTACTAAGGAGAAAATTATGCCTTGCACCACGGTAAGAACATGGATGACGGAAACCATAACACAACCTGTTGAACGCTTTATTGAGCGAGCGGAGGAAGCCTGCCATGAAGCCAGGGAGTGGGTTGAGCGAGAAATCAGAGAACCCATTGAGCGAAGAAGAGAACGAACAGAACGGCGCTGTCGGCGTAGATCCTGTAACTGGTGGTGCGCCTGTTGTAATAAATGGTTTTGCTGGCTTGAAACCATCATTGAAATCGTTGTGGAATGGGTTGTAAAGGTCGTAGGTGAATGGCTTGTTGAGACCGTTTGTGAAATCGTAGTTAAGGTTGTCAAAATTGTAGTTGAAGTTGTATTTGCCGTTATAAAGTTTGTTGTTACGTTTGTTGTCTGTCTTTTCACCGATCCCTTAGCCGCATTAATTGCCATTGCTGACCTGTGGATGGATGTCCTCAGCATTGTTGATGATATAGGCGATCTGGTGACAGGCATCGTGGATGATGTCGCTGACCTCCTGGATCTAACAAAAGATTCAATTTTAGACCTAGGGGATCACCTGGGTCCTGCGGGTCGATTTTTCTTGGGTATCGTTGCTGGTGCACTCGATATTATTAGAGGGGTTGTTGATGGTCTCGCCAGAGTAATCGACGGACTATTCGAGTTTGTAGGTGGAATTCTCAGCTTAGATTTCTGTCGAGCTGTGGAGGGTCTGACCAAAGGGGTACTGCTAGGGGTGCTTCAAGCTGTGACTAATGCGTTAGGCGTCTTGTCACTTGGTTCAAGGGGTGCAATTGATGGCATCGTTTTAGATTCATTGCGGTCCTGGTTGCAGAAAGAACTCGTCAGTAAATTCGAGGGTGACAGACTACAAGAATTAGAAGATAAGCTTGGTATGGATAGCAGCTCTTTTGGTACCCAGTGGAATGTCTTTCCATTTATCTGCAGTATCTCCTCTCGCTCTTCTCATTTAGACCTTCGCGATATGCATGAGAACGGCACCATTAATTTATATGACATCGCAGGTTATGCACCCATTTGGTGTGAAAAAGTTATCTCCAGAAACATTTACCGACTTGTATATACAGGGACAGATCACCGTGCCTCAATTGGAGATATAAGAGCCTACCTAAGCGGCTCAGATAATGATGTACCTGAATTTCAATTACTGGCTGGAGATAAAGATACATTGAGAGACATGCTCAAAGTGGCAGAAAGAAAATTTGAGAAAATCGCAATATATCTGGACTGGGATATCATCAGAACATTTGAAATTGAAAGTTTAGATGAAATGCTAGTGACAGATCAGACGGTGGATGCCAATGGAAATGTGATTGATCCAGAAGGTGGCCACGGCAGAATCATGGTTAGAATGAGCAATCAATTGGGCCTTAGTGATATTTGTGATCTACCAGCAGGTTTTGTTTTTGGCTACGCTGACGGAAACCTGGGGCTATCAACACCCTTCTGGCGAGGAGAAGAAAGAGTCACAACGGGTGCCTCGGTCAGGCCCGGAGTAATGACACATGTCTATGGAACGATCCTGGCCCATGAGATGGGGCACTGCTTTTCACTGTGTCACTCGGGGCATGATGGGTTAGAACATATCATGTTCACCATGGCTGACAACAGTAACAATTGTGGCATTACGAACCCGGACATTCTTGCAGAGCATGGCATAGAAACCGGAGGTGATCTCGAGGTGGTCACCCAAGCGACCGTCATCAATTATTTAATGGCGCATGGAGAACCCGTATTCACACTGAATGATGGAAAAAATGCTTGGAGATGGATCATTAACGAAGCCATCGAGTGTATTTAACTGCCAAAAGTCTAGGGTCAATTAAATTAGAACCAGCTACTTGGTAACAATTTTTTTGGAGAACCCCCTTTGCAAGAAAAAAGGGGGCGGTGTCAAATAGGAATAATAATTCCTATCAAATGTCACCGCCCCCTTTAATTGTCAGGTGAAGTATAAGTTAAGGGAATTAAAGCAACTCAATGCCGTAAGGTGTTTCCAGCTTGATTCGCCATTTTCCCTTGGATTGATAGACCCAACCCTGAACTTCAATATTCTTACCCTGTAGGCGCTCAAACCATGCCTGGGTAAATCTGTGTTGATGCTCTGAATAGATCATCACGGTGATTTTTTTGTCCAACGCCAACCGCCAGTGTTTACCCGTTTGAACTGCCGTTACCAGCCCCTGCACCCGCTGAAAACCACCTTGCTTAATGTGCTTTGCCTTCACAGGTAAGAGGCCCTGGTCACTCCACACACCTAACCGAGCGGCCCTACCCTGTCGCTCTGCTTTGGCAAGACACTCCGCAAGGGTCAGGTTTGGCGGAATGGCCACATGATAGGCCAACCCCTGTTGTAACAGGTGCCGTTCCAAATTTTCGCCAGCTTCATTATAGATATGCCCCAACCAGCGACCATAGTGATCTTTGGTTTGAGCATCCAATAACAATTCAATTCGATCAGATTGACGAACAAACAGACTGACTGACTGCTGGGCACGGCGGGCAAAGGGCTGATCTGGCTGGCCATCTCGACCCATTTCAGTGGTATTAACACCCACTAAACGTACTTTTCGCCCATCAGATAACGTCAGGGTATCGCCATCGTAAATTTTGGCAACTCGAACCCTCTCGGTTTTGGCAAATGGGGCACAACCCGTCGAATGTTGTGGCGGGGATTGTAGTGAGGGGGGCGTTTGAAGTGAGGGTTTAGGTAAGAGCTGGGCTGGATCGTTGTCTGCACTACAGCCGCTGACTAAACCAAAAACTGTAAGCCCTAAAACTATAGGTCCTAAAACCACGCGTCCAAAAACAAAAAAAACGCTCAAGGCACTAGCCCGGAGCGTTTTTTGGCTGCCTCGAAAGGCAAACATGTCGAGGTTATTTCTTAACAGAACGACCAGCAAAGCGCTTGTTAAAGCGGTCGATACGACCACCTGTATCAGCAGTTTTCTGCTTGCCGGTATAGAATGGGTGACACTGGGAGCACACGTCAATGTGGATGCTATCAACCAGAGTGGAGCCAACTTCAACAGTATTGCCGCAACTACATGTTGCAGTCAGCGTGCCATAATTTGGGTGAATCTCAGTTTTCATTTTCTCTTTGCCTCAATGTCTTGCATACCGCCACCCAATCATCATACTGTTGAGCACCATATGCCGCCTTCAAACGGAGGGCGCATACTACCAGAAAACATCACGCATTCAAGGTTTTGTGCGGGTTTCGGTACAAATACTCGGCGATGAGTAGCCATAAGTAAGTGGTTACAAGTCAGTCGTAAAAAAACAGTTGTAACAAGTGACCTGTAATAAATGACCAATGCTAAAAACCCCACAATATACCGCGTAGCTGTGCCATCGCCCCTAAGGCGCTTGTTTGACTACCTGCCACCCACAAATACTGCCAATGCGCTATTACCCGGCATACGGGTTTTGATCCCATTTGGTCGGCGCAAAGTGGTGGGCATCATTGTTGATACCGCCCAAAAGAGCAGCGTCTCCCTCTCCCGGTTAAAACCCATCGATAGTGTGCTTGATGCAGAACCACTGGTGCCACAACAACTCTTTGAACTATACCAGTGGGCTGCCAGTTATTACCAACACCCCATAGGCGATGCCCTAAGTAGCGCCCTACCGGCCCTGTTGCGCAAGGGTGAACCCATACCCGAGTCCGATGAAAAACACTGGCAACTGACTGAACAGGGTAAAGGCTTACCCGAGACGGCATTGAGCCGGGCACCCAAACAACAACAGGCTCTCAATCTATTGCAGCAGCAAGGCACTGCAAGCCGGGATGATTTTAAACGGCTCGACACCTCAACAGCGGTATTGCGGCAACTGGAACAAAAAGGGCTGATTGAAACGGTCGTTATTCAGAGAAATACTCCCGCATTTGATGTGGACAACCTGCTATTGGAACAACCTTTATCGCTCTACCCCGAACAACAGCAAGCGCTGGACAATATCGATCTGCATGGCTTTCACCCCTACCTATTGCACGGTGAAACCGGTAGCGGTAAAACAGAAGTGTATTTACAAGCCATTGAAAAAATTCTGCGATATGGCAAACAAGCGCTGGTACTAATTCCGGAAATTAGCCTGACACCACAAACCCTCAGCCGCTTTCAAGCCCGCTTTAACTGCCCCATTGCAGTACTTCATTCCGGGCTTACCGATCGAGAGAGAGCCATTGCCTGGAATGCCGCTCGCACCGGCCAGGCCCCCATTGTATTAGGCACCCGGTCGGCTATCTTTACCCCACTCAAGTCGCCCGGTTTACTAATTGTCGATGAAGAGCACGACAGCTCCTTCAAGCAACAGGAGGGCTTTCGCTACTCGGCCAGAGATCTGGCGGTAATTCGCGCTTACCGGGAATCCATACCCCTAATTCTTGGGTCAGCCACACCCTCATTGGAATCGTTATATAACTGCCAGCAAGAGCGCTACACCAAGCTGGTACTTTCATGCCGCCCAGGTAATGCGGTACAACCGCGTTGGCAGCCGGTCGATATCCGCAAAGCGAACTTATCCAGTGGTTACTCCCGTGAGTTAATTGCGGCTATTACCGACACCATAGCAGCTGGCAATCAAGTGTTGGTATTTCTGAATCGCCGGGGCTTTGCCCCCACATTGAGCTGTCACGAATGTGGCTGGATATCCAACTGCCACCGCTGTGAGGCTCGGCTTACAGTACACCGAAGCCCCAACCGGCTGCTCTGTCATCACTGCGAACATCTGGAGCCAATACCCACAAGCTGCCCGCTCTGTCACAGCGCAAAGCTTCAATGTATTGGTCAGGGAACTGAACGCAGTGAAGAAATCCTTGAGGCCATGTTTCCGGACACTCCTATTATTCGTGTAGACCGCGACACCACTCGCCGCAAACAAGCGATGCAGGCGGTTGTAGACCGAGTCAATAGTGGTGAACCCTGTATTCTGATTGGTACCCAGTTATTGGCCAAGGG
>DRHD01000090.1 GCA_011049795.1 Porticoccus sp. | reverse complement strand
TTGTTTGGTATACATCGGATGTATATGGACAAATGGCTAACCGGTATTTTGTATCTGTTGTCGGCGGGCCTATTCGGTATTGGATATCTCTACGACCTTTGGACGTTGAACGGACAAATCGATGATATAAATCGCAGTAATCGCATAATATGAAGTCCGCGATTGATTTTGGTGCGTATGCTGAGACAACTTAACGGAATTATGATGGCCAAAGAATTGGTGAAATTTGAGTTTGAGAAAGAAACGAAAAATAGCGTCAGGTATAAAGAAGTACCCGCCGATGGTAAAGCCCCTATAGTTGGATCCCTATATGTGCAGAAGTGGTTTGCCGGGAACTCAAAATCACTTCAGATAACAATTGAATTAGATACGTAGGAAGCATTGTGGGAAAAAACATATGGTTTATTATTTCAGAATATGCTGATACTGGCGACTATGAAATCATTGCTCAGGGCACAATGGAAGAAACGGAGTCCTTCTTCCAAACACAACTTCGAACAGAATCGAAAATAAAGGGCTCTGATGTTAGGAACATCACCGATTATCAGTTTGAGGTTTGGATAGAGCAGCACTACCAATATGACATGAAGCCAGGCCTTGCATATACAGTAAAACTGACTGACAACTTGCCTAATTACAGCAAGCACTAGTTTAAGGAAATTTTGAATGACTTTATCTATAAATATAAGAAGCCTGGCAGCATATGCAGCCCTACTTTTCTCTCCAGCACTTTTTGGCTGCCCACACCTTTTGATGGGAACCCCCAAGCAAAGCGATATGGTTGCTTGTAGAGAGGGCTACGCCATTGGCTATAACTACAAGTATAAATCAGCGGAATGGGTGGCATATCGCCTAGAAGCACAAGCTGAGGTCCGGACAAGATTCATGTAAAAAGTTCCACAAAAACATCCTAACTCATTGATTTTATTAGAAACACGAAAACATCAAAGTTCGTCTATTTGGCTGTTTTTGTGCGCTTTTTGATCATTCCAAGTAAACCCTTCACAAATTGATCCGTTTTGCCCATACGTAGCCTTGATCAGGCCGCCTAATCGAATATCCTAATTAACCGGGCCTATTGGAAAAGACTGTTAAACAAGGGGTTGGGGGTTCTGCTGTGAGAGCGTGCTGCCTGAGTTCCTACGCCACAGTGTTCTTCGTCTACCTATTGTCACAGTTATTGGTCGAAAAACCCATGAAGCACTTGAGGTCTCTGAAGATCTGAAAGAGCGTGGCGTTCGTCTTGTAATCGACCAACTGGGTGGGCTTGACGTAACCAGTGCTGCTGGCGAAATGATACTGACCGTTATGGCAGCTTTGGCCAAGATGGAGAGGGAGCAGTTAAAAGAGCGGCAGACGATTGGTATTGCTAGGGCAAAGGCTGAGGGCAAATATCCACATCGTTCATGTAGTCATTGATCTCGACAGAAGTGGCAACACCAACGAAGTCACCGTTAGCCAATTTTACTGACTGCATTTTTATCCAGACTGCATGATCATTCATGAGGGAAAAATTACTCTTTGCATCATCAATGCGACGCAGAGCAATACCAATCGTCCAATCAATACCGTGCTTTTCAGCATACGATTTAGGCATAGGTGATAGTGTGATCGCTGAACGTGCGGCATCCTTTATCGCACTAGCGCCCCTTAAGCTTTCAACATCGCCATAAGCGGGTTTTTCGTTATTTCCAGCTTTCCGAGTGTGAGCCACTACAAGCATGGCTGCATTAGTTGCTGCGCAAACTGCTCTGAGAATTTTGAACACACCGTTTTGCTGTACGTTGTCATTTTCATCTACTTCATGGATGCTGACGTAGGGATCAATGACGACCAGACCGACTTCTTTATCGAGCGAAAGCTTAATCAGTTCTTTGGTGTGACCTGATGCTAAAACAGATTTGTTGCCATCATTTTCTGCAAGTACAGCTGCGTAATCATAGCCACTACGGATCAGAAGCTTTCCTTCCAACTCACTTTCTTCGATACCGTAGTGTTGGCAGATACTCATCGTGGAGCGGGAAGCGAAAGCCTCCCAACAAGACTCCGAATACATTAGCGCAGACCAACCTCGTCATCGCAATTTGTTGTTGCAATCACGAGGGGAACCATACATTTTTGTAGCTGTCTTTACTCTAGAAAAAAAATTTGGTAGTGTAATTCAAAATTCGATTGTCAAACTCTCTCCCTTGGCCCGAGAAACACAGAGGGCGATTTTTTTATTAGCCTGATGCTCCTCCGTGCTGAGAATGGCATCCCGGTGATCGACGTCTCCTTCGACAACACCACAGATACAGGTGCCACAGAGACCCTGGCCGCAGGATACAGGGACAGCCATGCCCGCTGCTTCCAGAGCCTCAACAATGCTTTCGTCTGCTTTGACCTGAAGAGTCTTGCCGCTACGAGATAGGGTTAATTCAAAGGCCTGATTGTTAGAGCTGTTTACCACCACGGCAGAGAACGCCTCGAATTTGACTGCTGCCGCATCCCAGTCGCTAGCCATTGCCTGGTCGATAAATAAATCCATAAACGGTTGTGGTCCGCAAATATACAGCTCTTTACTTTTTTCGGCGGCACCAATCAGGGCCGGGATATCACGATCGAGTAACCCCATCTCATTATCAAAATAGATTTGTATGCGATCTGCGAAAGTAAAATTTTCTAATTGGCGACCAAAGGGTAAAAATTCCTGGCTGCGGGCAAACAGATGTAAGGTAAAGGGCTTGCCTGCTCGCTCCAGTTCATGGGCCATGGATAACATGGGTGTGATACCGATACCTCCGGCAACCAGATGATACTGCTCGGCGTCCACATTGAGTGAGAAATTGTTTCGCGGTGTGCTGATTTCAATCACGTGATCTTTCGTAAACAGCTCGTGCAGGCGTTTGGAGCCGCCGCGGCCATTGTCTTCGCACTTGACGCCAATAATATAGCGGGTTAGATCGCTGGAAGCATTACAGAGCGAATACTGTCGCACCAGTCCTGGCTCGATATGAATATCAATATGAGCGCCTGCGGTAAAGGGTGGTAGTTTTTCGCCGTTGGCCGCGATAAGCTCATAAGAACGTACACCCTCGGCAATTTCAACGACGCTGTTGACCTTGGCCATTATCCGTGTCTGGACAGCTTCGCTGTAATCCGGTTTGGGGATATTGGGTTGCCAGTTCCATTCAATAATATCGCGGCGTGGAATGTTTTGCTTTTCCATTAAGTCTTTCGCAAAGGCCCACACTTTGGGGTAGCGATAAAAGGGCAATGATGGAAACATATGATGAATAATATGCTTGTCCTGATAAATCATCAGCGGGTGAGCCCACTTGGGCGCGTTCAGAATAACAGTTGCCTGAAAGGGTTGCTCCGATTGAAGAACGCCAGGGGGGTGTTGTACATAGGCAAAAAAGTACAGCAATACACAATAGAATACTCGCTGAGGAATCAGATACAGCAGCACAAACTCTGTTGCATAAGGTGACAATAACCAGCCGCCATACCAAGCGAAGTAAACGATCACGCCACAGATAAATGCACGTTTTTCTTTGACGGTACGCTTGGAGAAGTTTCTGGCGAACCAGATACCCCAGTGAATATCTTTTGTTGCCCAGCGAAACAGGCATAGAATAAAGGGGGCGTTGACATACTGCGCATCCGGGTCTTTATCGGTATCTCCCGTGTAGCGGTGATGGGCCAGGTGCAGTTGTCGATAAACGGTGGTCGACATGCCTGGCATATACAAAAATGCGGCGACCGTACCGATCATGTCATTGAGCCAGGGAGTACGGGCCACCGAGCCGTGGGTAGCTTCATGAACGGAGGCGAACATCATCACTAAGCCGTAACCGCTGAAGACAAGCAATAGCAAATAGGGAATGTAGCCCTGACTGTAGGACCAGATGCTGCCAGCAAAAGCGATGTACCCCAGCAGGGAAAAGGCCATGACCTGCAAGCCTATAGCAGGGGCAGTATTTAATACTTTAAAGCGTGGATCGCGAACGATCTGGTTGAGAACCTCGCGGGCTTCCAGGGGGTAAGCATGTGACATGGACATACCTCGAATAGAGTTTGTTACTTATTTGGCAGTAGTTTTATCTACTACTGAGTAGCCAAAGCGAAGATCCAGTATAGGGCTTGCCTGAGGTTTTTATTTCTATAAACTGAGCCTATATTTATCAAAATATGTCCATTATTCTTGCGGGTTAAAATGATGAGTGAAACCTCTCCCTGGTTAAAAGTGAGCGAAGCATTTGGCAGTGAGCCCATTGTTAGTCAGCTGCTGGCTGGTGGTCTTAATATTTACGTGGAGCGCTATATTTGCGAAGCGATGAGCCCATCAGTCGAGGCGCTGCCGATCACTGCGCTGGTCACACAATTTGGCGGCAGTAAAGTGGATGAAGGTGGTAAGGGCAGTGTCCATGCGCAATTTTTCCCCAGCATTTCGGCGGTGGTGCCTGCCGGCTGTGCAACGACCTGGGAGTTCAGTGGCTTTGCTGATTTTGCTGTGTTTTATTTTCAGCCACAATCCAGTCACCCTTTTTGTCGTCTGATCGACGAACTTTGTCTCGAAAGCAAACAGTTGATTCCCATTACCAATCCGCTGATAGCGGCCACCTCCCAGCAAATTGCCGAGGAATTATTTCACAACAACAGCGGCAGTGAGTTTGTCGAGCGACTGATGCTGGTGATGCTGGAGCAGACATGGCGATTGTTAAACGGTGATTCGGCGACAGAAATCAATCCCGCCTATATTCACTTGGGCCGGATACATACCATTATTAAATTTATTCAAAATAATCTAGATCAGCCTTTGTCTATAAAGCAATTGGCTGAGCAGGTCGGTCTCAGCAGCACGCATTTCCGTCGTCTTTTTAGTGAGGCCGCCGGTATGACAACGCACCAGTTTGTGATGCATCTGCGGCTGAAAAAAGCGCGTGAGCTACTGATTAATACCAATATGCCGATGATACAAATATCAACGGCACTGGGGTTCAATAGCCAGAGTCACTTCACCGCCAGCTTCAAAAAAATGCACGCGGTTACCCCGGGGCGTTATCGGGGTTTGTTTTTATCGTCGAAATAGACAAGGCAATTACATGTAAATTACATCTGCTAGTTTCAGGCATAAGCTGCGGGATAGTCACTCAAGATAAGCTTTAATCGGAGGGATGTTTTATTGGCCCCCGCTCTTTTTCCACTGAATAGGGGTAACGCCATACCAGCGTTTAAACGCACGGGTAAAGGCGGTGTTATCTGCGTAGCCGAGATAATCCGATAATTGAATGATGGTGATATCGGAATTTTGTAGTCGTTCTGCGGCAATACTTTTGCGTACCTTTTCAAGCAGTTCGGTAAATGAAGAGCCCTGTTCTTTTAGCATTCGATGAAGCGTGCGTCGATGTACCGCCATTAAACTGGCTATGTTTTCAATAGAGCAGCTTGCAGTAGGCAGTGTGCGTCGAATAAGTGTTTCAACTTGAGAGCAAAGATCTTGTTTCGCGTCAGATTTTAATTGCCCGATATGGTTTTGCAGTATTTTATTGAGTACCGGGTCTGCTTGAAGAATAGGTTGGCTTAGATACGTTTTTGGGAAAAGAATTTGGGTCTGGTCCTGGCTAAAATTTACCGGCACCTTAAATATTTTTGCATAAGGGGTGATGTTTTCGGGTGCTTTATGGGTGAAGTTTACAGCGTAAGGTTTCCAGCCTGCACCACAGACAGCTTTAAGAACGATCATCGACTCAGCAATGGCTAGCTCGCTGGATTGCTGAGAAGATTTCATTGGGCAAAGGGTGGTGTAGGCGAAAGAGGCATAGTCGCCAACAATGTCGATTGATATCGTTGCGGCATCTTTTACGTGTAGCGAGAAATGTTGGCAGAGTTCGTTAAGGGCTGTGCGCACATCAGTAGATTGCTGCATCACATAACCAATAATGCCGAGCAAATGGATATCCTGTTTGGTTCCCAATAAAGCACCAAAATAAGAGCACTGGGTAGCATCGGCGGCGGTTTGTAACAGGTCTTCTGCCTTCTCATAACCCATCATGTCATCGTCGTTGTGGTCAGCAAAGAATGTAGGTGAAAGGCCTGCTTTTAGCAGTACTGCCGCAGGATCCCCGTTCAGTTCCCTGACCAGTTCGTTGAATCCCGCTATGGCAGCAAGCCGAACCTGATTCATCGTCAAGGGTTATCCGTGTCTATAGGTTAGATCAGTGAGTGCTGTCGTAGTGTTGATGTCCTGTCCCCAAATGTCAACACGCTGTCACCAAAAAGCGAGTTTTAAAAAGACTGCGGCGTTACTCTTTTTTCACCAGAACTTATCAATGTAATCCAGTTAGCCAGGTTCAATCTTTATAAGCGCTTGGTGCGATTTAAATACAGCTATTTAACGGATATGGGGTTGTTTATGTTTTCTTTCGATGAAATGCCAATACCAACACTAGGATTGTCGGGGCTTGATGCTGACCTGAGTGAAGAAGAAAAAGCGATTCAGGAGAGTGCTCATCGCTTTGCCGAAGAGGTGATGCGTCCCATTGCAGCGCAGCTTGACAAAATGAGCGCTGAAGAGGCGATTGCGCCTGAGTCGCCATTGTTTAGTTATTATAAACAGGTAAAGGAAACAGGCCTTCTTGATATAGAAACCATGGCCACCCTTAGCAATGAAGAAAAGGGCCGGTTGTTGCCAATCATTTTTGAAGAGTTGGCGTGGGGTGATTGCGGTTTGGTATTAGGGTCTATGGTTACTTCTTTTCCCGCTTATGCCGCCCGTTTGACTGGCGATGAAGAATTAATTAAACAGTTTGATGGTCGTCCCGGTTGCTGGTTGGCAACGCAACCTGATCGAGGTTGCGATTTGGTGGATATGGATGGTGACGAAATTTATCCTGGCAGCAAACAAAATCGTCCCAATTTGCAGGCTCGAATTGATGGTGACGTCGTTGTTGTCACTGGCCAGTCTTCAGCCTGGATTAGTGCTGCACCCTACGCAGAAACCGTTTTAGCTTTTATGCCCTGCGACTTTGGTGATGGCTTGTACAACGATGATGGCACCTTGTCCCATATTAGTCTGTTGATCGATTTGGATGACCCGAAAGTCAGTAAAGGAAAGCCGCTGGATAAAATGGGCCTTCGCACTTTGCCCCAGGGCGAAATATTTTTCGATGAAGTACGTGTGCCGATGAAAAATATTTTATCAAAAGGTGCGCAAGCCACCGGTAGTTTTATGGGCACTTTGACCTTTGCCAATATGGAAATGGGTTTATGTTTTACCGGTGTTGCCCGTGCTGCCTATGAGCATGCGTTGGCTTATGTACATGAACGTAAGCAAGGTGGTACAGAATTAATTAATCACCAGAGCGTGCGTATGCGCTTGTTTGAACTGTGGCGCAAAGTTGAGTCGGCACGTGCAATGGCTCGACGGGTTGCGCAATACAACTTCAGTGCTAATGGTCCGCATTTGCTGGCTTCAGTTACCTCTAAAACCTTTGTCACGCAGACCTGTTTTGAAGTCACCAGCGAAGCCTTGCAGCTGTTCGGCGGCAATGGCTTGACCAAAGAATACCCGCTGGAAAAGTTGTTGCGCGATGCTCGTTCATCGCTGATTGCTGATGGTGAAAATAACATGTTGAGCCTAAAAGGTGCCGACTGGATTAGCAAGTGGTACAAGAAAAACCACTTGTAATTATTATCTAAAAAACCCCAAAATTTTGAAAAAACTGTATTGACAGGAGCAAATAACATGAGTGATAAGAAGCCAGTCGTTATCTATGGAGCCAGTGGTTACACCGGGAAATTGGTTGCAGAATATTTACGCGAATACCAACTGCCTTTTATTGCAGCTGGAAGAAACCTGCAGCGTATAGAAGAGGCGTTAGCGTTAGTGCCTGGCATTGAAACAGCCGACTATGACATTGTGGAGGTGGAACATACGGTTGATGCATTAACCGAGCTATTCACCGGTTGCAAAGTCGTTTGTAACACCGTTGGCCCATTTGATTATTTCGGCGACGTAGTGGTTGAAGCGGCTGCTAATGCCAACTGTCACTATATGGATACCACGGGTGAGCAGGCATTTATGCTGAGGGTTCGCGATAAGTTTGGTGATATTTACCAAGCCAATGGCAAGGTGTTAGCGCCGTCTACAGCTTATATGTATACCCCGCTAGATATTGCTTCTCATATCGTCTTAGAAGAGCCAGGCATCGATACCCTTGACGCGGCCTGTATAGCGTCTGGTGTTCCGACTTATGGCTCCACCCAAACTATCTTTGCCATGTTCCAGGCAGAGCATTTGTACCTTGAAGATAATCAGTTGCAACCTTGGGTAAAGGGCAGAGGGTGGGAGGTGAGTGCTCCAGGAAAAATGATGACTCAATTGGCCCATCCCTGGGGAGGCGGTAGCCTGCCTGTATGGTTCCAGCGTGATGGCCGGGTTCATACCGCGCGCCAACTGACAGCTTTCACTAATCGCCCCATGTATGAAAGCCTGATAGAGCTACAAAAGCACTACGAAGACAATATCAAGCCATTACCTAAGGTAGAGCAAGAAGTGGCGCTCAAAGAAATTGCGGAAGGTATGCAGCCTGGCATGCCTCCTCGTGAAAATAGACTGGTTAACCGTACTGTTGATTTTGTGCACGGTACGGGTAGTGGTGTGCACAAAACCTGTGTCATTAATACCACCGTTCCGTATCAGCTAACGGGTGTGGTGCAAGCTGCATTGGCAAGTTATTTGGTTAAAGATGAGCCGTTGAAAACGGGTTTTGTTTCGGCCTGTCAAGCCGTGGGTTACCCCTACATGCTGGGTGCCCTCCAGAACTTTATTCCTCTGCAAATTGATATTTCTTAAAACGGATATAACCGGGGAATAAAAATATGCGCATTATCGATTTTTTTGATCAGGGGGTCAGTCTGTATCCCGAGAACCTAGCCTTTGTCGAGCCGGGTTCAGATTATACTTATCGCGAGGCTTCGGAGCAGTCACATTTTATTGCTTCGGCTATTCGTGGAAGAGGCTATCCGAAAGGTACCAAGATTGGCATTTTAGCACCCAATTCTAATGCGGCTTTTGTGGCTTTGCTCGGTTTGTTTCGATCGGAAGCTGTTTGGTTGCCGATTAATCCTCGCAATGCCTGTGATGCCAATATTGAATTGTTTTCTCGTTTCGGTGGTGAAATATTGTTTTACCACAGCTATTTCGAGAAAGAAGCCGTCGAGATGAAACTTAAAATTACTGGCATCAAGGAAATTGTCTGTCTCGATAGTAGTGAAGGCGAAGGTGAGTTACTGGAAAGTTGGACGAGTAATTATCGAACGCCCTTTGAAATCGGTGAAGAAAACCCCGACGAAATTATGGCGTTATTCCCCACCGGCGGCACCACAGGTAAGCCGAAGGGAGTCATGATTACCCATAAAAATATTGAGACATTTTTTGCCAATTACTGGTCGGCATTTAATTATCACGATGACTGTCGTCATCTGGTGGTTGCTCCCATGACCCATACTGCGGGCTTGCTTGGTTGTGCTCATTTTACTCGCGGTGGCACCAATATCATGATGGCCAAAGCCGACCCTAAAGCCATAGTTGATGCCATTGAGGACTACGGCATAACGCACTTTTTTGTCCCCCCAACAGTGCTTTATATGATGTTGGCATTACCTGATGTTCGCCAGGGGGATTATTCCTCGCTTAGGCATATCTTTATCGGCGCCGCACCCACTTCACTGAAAAAACTGAAAGAAGCCATTGATGTGTTTGGGCCGGTAATGTCTGAAGCTTTTGGCCAAACTGAGGCGCCAGCCTCCATTACCGTAAAAGCACCCTGGGATTATCTCAATGCGGACGGCAGCATTAATGATCAACGCTTGCAATCCATTGGTCGCCCGGCGGCATTTAATAAAGTCGCTATTCTCGCTGATGATGGTACCGAAGTAAGTCGTGGCGAGCGTGGTGAAATCTGCGTGAAAGGTGAGTTAGTAGTACCTGGATATTATCAAGACCCGCAAGCGACTGCTGAGGTTCGTAAATTTGGTTGGCATCATACCGGTGATATCGGGGTGATGGATAGCGATGGTTTTATCACTATTGTTGATCGCAAGAAAGACATGATTATTAGCGGTGGATTTAATGTCTTCCCTAACGAAATTGAACAGGTGATCACCCAGATCCCCGAAGTTCAAGACTGCGCGGTTATTGGTGTTCCCGATGAAAAATGGGGTGAGGCGGTAAAAGCGGTAGTGCAATTAAAGCCAGGGATGACTGTTGAAGAGGCGGTCATTATGAGTTTTGTTAAGGAGGAATTGGGCAGCGTCAAGACGCCAAAAAGCGTTGATATTGTTGACGAACTTCCCCGTAGCCCAGTCGGTAAAGTGTTGAAAACACAATTGCGCAAGCAGTATTGGTCAGGTCAGGATCGAGCCGTTAATTAAGCTAGGAAAATGTGATGAGTGAAAATATAGTTATTGCCGGTGTCGGCATGATCCCCTTTAAAAAACCCGGTCAAAGTGAAAGTTACGACTTGATGGGTGCGCAGGCGGTACGCAATGCTCTCAAAGATGCCGGTCTTGAGTACTCGAAGATTGAGTCGGCCTATGCCGGTTATGTCTATGGCGATAGCTGTGCCGGACAGGCCGCGCTTTATCATGTGGGGATTACTGGCATTCCTATCGTTAATGTGAATAACAACTGCGCCAGTGGCTCTACCGCTTTCTCGCTAGCGTCCCAAGCGATTAAACATGGAATTCACGAATGTGCATTGGCAGTCGGTTTTGAGCAAATGCAACCCGGCGCTGTTGATATGGTTTTCCCTGATCGGCCTGGGCCGATAGATCGGCATACCAAGGCGGCGGCTGATTTAGTTGGCTTGAGTGAGCAAGAGCGACAATTACCGCCAGCGGTACAATTATTTGGTTGTCAGGTGGACCTCACTAAACAAGCCTATGGCATCGATGACACGGTGTTGGCTGAAATCACCAAAAAAGCCAGACGTCACGGGCAGCATAATCCCTATGCTATTTTTCGTGAGCCTTTGAGTACTGAACAAATTTTAGCGGACGATCCGATATTTCGCGGTTTGCGTAAA
Source organism: Porticoccus sp. (assembly GCA_011049795.1). The sequence goes on along the minus strand of DRHD01000090.1, from coordinate 2,948 downwards.
CTCTATGCCTGCCCACCAAGCTGTGGTGCGGCGGCAGTCATCGTTTGTACCGAATCCTTTGCCAAGCGCCACGGCCTTGATTACAGCGTGCAAGTTATTGGGCAAGGTTCATGTACTGATAAAGCAGAGCATTTCGAGGGTGATCCTTTGGATATTATGTTCCGGGCCTTGAGTCGGGATGCGGCCAGTCAAGCCTATGAACAGGCGGGCTTAGGTCCAGAGGATATTGACGTTATCGAATTGCATGATTGTTTTACCAGTAATGAAATTCTGACCTATTCCGCATTGGGCTTATGTGAAGACGGTGACATGGAAAAGTTTATCTTTGAAGGTCAAAACAGCTATGGCGGCCAGGTGGTTATTTGCCCCTCTGGTGGCTTGTTAGCTAAAGGCCATCCTTTGGGTGCTACCGGTTTGTCGCAGATTACAGAGTTGGTTTGGCACTTACGCGGGGCGGCCGGAGATCGGCAGGTAGAAGGTGCGCGCACAGCTTTGCAGCATAACGGTGGTTTGGGTAGTGCCGGGTTTGTAAACATCATTCAAAAAGTTAGTTAACTGTATCTAGTTCAGTTTCAATAATAGTTTCACACAAGGTATTTAATAATGAGCGATTTTAGTGGAAAAGTAGTCATTGTTACCGGCGCTGCTGGTGGAATTGGCCGAGCCGCAGCCATACAATTTGCTGAGCAAGGCGCACAAGTAGCCGTGGCGGATATCGATGCAGAAAGAGTGGCTGAAACAGCCGCCTTGATTGGAGAAAATGCGATAGCCATAACCGTGGATGTGGCCGACGAAAATTCCTGCCAGGCGATGGTTGATCAAACCGTTGAAAAGTTTGGCCGCCTTGATGTTATTTTTAATAACGCTGGTGTTGCCGGTGAACGCGCCTATACCGCGGAACAAAGTGCTGAGGAATGGCGTCGGGTAATCGATATTAATCTCAATGGTGTTTTCTATTGCACTAAATCCGCGATACCTGAAATGCTTAAGGTGGGTGGCGGTGTCATTGTTAATACCGCCTCTGTTGATGGTTTGATTGGTATGGCGACTATCCCTCACTATACAGCAGCTAAACATGGGGTTATTGGCCTCACCAAAGCTTGTGCGCTGGAATATGGTCAACAAAAAATTCGCTGTGTGGCTATTGCGCCGGGTTATATAAAAACCAATATGACAAATGAAGTATTCAGTGATGATGAAAGTGCAATGTTGACTTCAATGATCCCGCTAGGGCGATCAGCAGAGCCAAAGGAGGTTGCAAATCTGGTGCTTTGGTTAGCTTCTGATAAAGCCTCTTATATTACTGGATCGACTCATACCGTAGACGCAGGTTTTACCGCTGGGTTTGTTGATATGCGGCAGGCATAAGTAGGTTTTTTCTAACGGATTTATAATAGTTGGGGTTAGACGGTCAATAGCTACCACAGTATCCTTACTAAGCAATGTGTTAACAGAGTAACTCCAATAATGATGTTGTTAATTACTAGCTATCTCCCTTGTCCCCAAATGTCAATAAACTGTCCCCGTTTATCGAGTGTGGTTTTCAGGGTTGTTTATGATTTATACAAGTTGGTACTAGTCGCCGCTATACCAATAAGTTTTAACAAACGGTGGCGTAAATGTTTAAGACACTAAAATAGTTTCGGAGAAATCGACGTATGAATAGCACACTAAAAACATCGCGAGTAATTTCCTGTTCAAGGGGGAAGTTGGCCTTAGCCATTGCGTTCGTATCTGTGGCACCAGTGGTAGCTAATGCTGCCGTGTTGGAAGAAGTCATTATTACTGCCCAGAAACAAGAGCAAAGGATAATGGAAATTCCAATTTCCGTTAGTGCGGTGACGGGTGAAAAAATCAACGAGGCAGGTATTAATAACCTGGCTGATATGTCTGGTTTTGTACCCGGTTTGCATATTGGTAAGGGCCCCATCAATACGACCATTAATATCCGTGGTATTGGCTCCGGCATCGACCGGGGTTTTGAGCAATCGGTGGGCATGTATATCGATGGTATCTATATGGGGCGTGCCCGTCAGTTCCGTTCTCCTTTTCTTGATACACAGCGGGTAGAAGTTTTGCGTGGTCCGCAGGGTATTTTATTTGGTAAGAATACGATTGCCGGTGCGATTAATATTATTTCCCAGGATCCGTCCGTTGGTGGTGAAACTGAAGGAAGTATATCTGTTAAGGCGGAAGAGTTTGGTACCTTGGAAACAACCGGTATTTATTCGACTTCAATCACTGATACTTTGGCGGCGCGGGTAGCACTAAAATATCGTGAGTCCGATGGGGACGTTGACAACAACTTTGAAAATAGAGATGAAGCGGAAACAGAAGAGACTTCTGCCCGTTTAACTGTGTTGTGGGAGCCCAGCGATCAATTGAGTCTAAACACTAAAATGAGTTACAGCGATTACAGCACCGCTGGTGTTAATGCGGTGCCAACCTCTTTGGATCCAGTTGCAGGCAACCTCGATCCCCTAGCCGGTGCTGCCTTTGCTTTGTCGGCTGCTGTCGCCCCCGATCAAAATTTGAATGGCTCACATGACACTTGGCGCAATGATCAGAAAAGTTGGGCTAGTCTACCTACGATTAATGGCTGGGGCGATGGCACTGGCATAGTGCCTGAGCAAACGGATACTCAGTCATATAATATGGGTGTAACTGCTGCTTATGAATTTGACAGTGGTTGGACATTTCATTCGGTTAGCGCTGTTTCTGGATACGAAACGGATGATGCGATAGATGCTGATTTTTCTCCCATTCGTTTATTACTGACACGAGATCAACATGAGTTTGAGCAGGTCAGTCAGGAGTTTCGCTTTACCTATTTAGAAGGCGGCCCTTTTGAATTTATCGGCGGTGCTTATATTGAGCGGCAAGAGCTGGAAATCAAGAGTGGTACGTTTATCGATGGCACCATGGACGGCGTTGTGCCGGATTCGCTG
>DRHD01000089.1 GCA_011049795.1 Porticoccus sp. | reverse complement strand
GGAAATATTGGTATTAAAAAAAGCCATTGTGGAATCTGTGCCCGCTTTGCAGGTAGTCCTTGATAGTTTGCGTTATCTTGTCGCCGAGGATCAGTAGTTGCGGACGAATTTCTGTGCTTAAGTTTCGCCCGTTTTGGGTCAGTTGACTGGCATCACTTAACCAATCCGCACGCGCGCGAAATTGAATGGCTTTGGCCATATCCATCTGTACTCGAAAGAAGTCTTTAATAGACGCGGGTTCAAGACCTAGGAGCTGTGCTTGATCAATGGCTTTTTTTAATACCAATATTTCCCGCTGAACATCCTCAACCGGTAAATGATGTTGCGCTTTATATTTAGCGACATCTTCCATGTAGGAGAGTCGTTGGTTAATGAGGCTAAAAACATCGAGTGAATCGGTATCAGCAATAGTTTGCAGTGGCTGAAGGAATAACAGTATCAATAAAAAAGATAATTTTTTCATAGGGAGTTGTCGTCAATTGATAGTGGTTTAGTGTTGGTATTGTATTCAATTCAGTGAAGGTTAAGTGTATTGTATATAAGGCATCTCTAAATCGTCTCGCTGTGGAAAAGATAGCGGCGTAACCTGTCCTGGCCTTGAATCTTAATATATTTTTGAGATTTCCTTCTAGTAATTAAAGAATAAATTTTTATAAATTAATTGTTTATAAAACCCACCCGTTTGGGTAGGTTACAGGAGCTGATAATTAGCTTATATTGAGTTGCGAGTTATGGGTCATCTATGGTCTCTGTATCCACAATATCTCTGTATCTACAGTGTTGTTTGTTTCTTTGGGCTACGAAATGTAGCCCATGTTTTCCATGCCCTTAGGTTATTGGTATCTTAAGCGGCCTGTTTTCTTTCACGAAGCGTTAAGTTCGATACCAAAGCCACAGTGATAAAGCCGCAACAGAGTAGCAGCCCCGCATTGATGCCATTGCGCATGGCTTCCTGGACATGCTCCAATTCATGGTTAAATGACTGAATTTCAAAATTTTTCGCTGTTGATAAATGCTCAGGCACAGCTTCTTGCTGAGCGGGATGCTTGAATTGATAGTCCAGCAGTAAAGTCATGCGATGGGCTTCAGTAAGATGAGAGAAATCCACATCCTGGGCTTGCCATGAGGACACATTAATCATAAGGCTGGTGGTTAATGCCAGGGCTAGGCCAATGGTGATATAACGATGGGCAGACTGTAGGCCTACGGCTGCACCAGACATTACGGGTGGCACCATCGCCAGCAATAAACTGGAGGCTGCTGCATAGCTGACGCTCCAGGTCATACCTTGTAAGAATAATAAACCTTGAATAATGGCCGCAGTGGCTTGATTCTCAAAACTCAGTATCAAACCCATGGTCGTCATCAGCTGCAGTGCAGTACATATGACTAACTGATGGACCCGAGATATTGAATTCAGGCGCGCAGTGATCGGGCTGGTAAGCAATATTCCCAGCCCGATCATGGCGATAATGGCACCTGCACCCAGCCGAGTTTCCCCCATTAGATAGCGGGCATAAATGGCACTTAACAGGATTACCGTAAAGTAGGCGGCCATCATGAGCGAGAAGGCATTGGTGCCACGGATAAAATTCGGGATATGAAATAATTCGTAGTTAATGATGACCGCAAGTCCTTTTCGTTCGCGCAAGCGTTGATTAGTGACGAGTAATAAGCCCATAACGGCACTGCTGAGCAGTAGATAGGGCGTCACCGAAACGGGCGAGTTCCACGCTTTTCCAAGAAAATAGCTATTAGCTTTTGACCAAAGCAATCCCTGCGACGGTGCCTGTTGAATGGCAAAAATCAGTAGGGCTAAACAGACAAATAACAATATTGCGCCGGGAATATCAAAACCCTTTTGCCCTGAGTCTGATAACTGACGTGTCGATTTTGGCGCGAGGCTTACATACAAGATGGTCAGCACTAAGAACGGGGGGATAAGATAGGTAAACACCGATCGCCAGCTGCCGTATTCTGCAACCAGAGCGCCCAGCAAGGAGCCAAAGCCTGCGGCAGAGCCTACCAGAGAGGTGAATAGACCAAAGGCTAAGGTGCGTTGGCTACCACTGGGAAACCCGCGATTAAGGCTGGCAAAGCTGGCGGGTAATATTATGGCAAAGGCAATACCTTGTAAGACACGCCCCAGTATCAAGTCAAAAGCCGTATCGGCAAAGCCTGCGGTAGCGCAACCTGAGATAAAAAAAAGTGTACCCAACGCAATCATACGGCTTGCCCCCAGCTTGTCACCCAGAATGCCCATGGGAATCATAAGTGCTCCTGCCACTATCATATAAATGGCTGAGGCCATGCTGGCATTGTCCAGTGATAAGTTCAGGGATATTACAATCTCGGGAATCAGGCTGTTGATGATCGTCAGCTCTGTTGAAAGCAATACAGTAATAGCGGTTAGCAGGGCAAAATGAGCCCAGGTTTGCAGCTGATTTCTGCCAGGATTAAGGTCTTGCTGTTCACTCGCGGTACTCATAAAAATCTGCCAAATCACGTTGTTTATTAAGGTATTAAAAAAGGGCTCTATACATGAATGGTACTTACTTAAGCCCGTCATCCCCGCGCAGGCGGGGATCCAGCTTGGCACGGTGCTACTTTTAGGCATGGATTCCCGCCTGCGCGGGAATGACGGCAAGTATGGTGGGGTGGTTTTTTCCTTAAGTAAGTGCCATTCGCTCTATACAGAGTAGGCGCAAAATAAATATGATCCACCACATTGAACTCCATATTCCGGAGGCAGATTACTTATCTACATTAAGTGAGCCCTTCTCTTTATATTCTGTTCTATTTGATATTTAAATCTTTCACTACCAAACGATCATTATTTTTCGGTAAAAATTGAAGCTAATTAGTTTCGTTTCAACTTAAAAAATAATTTTTTATTATTTGAGACCTTTGCACGAAAAATATTGTCGTCATTCCGGCATTGTTTTAGCCGGAATCCCGCGTTTGAGTACGATACCAACGGCTAATATTCTGGATCCCCGATAAAAACACCTCGGGGATGACGGGCTGTTGTTTGTTTTATATTTCGTGCAAAGGTCTCAATTTATTTAAAAATAATATTCATTTTTTTATAAAACCTACCCATTTGGGTAGGTCACAAAGTCTTTTGTTTTGTGTAGGGTGATAATGAGTCGTTTTTTCCAAGATGTCTGTGGTGGCTATGTAGGTGCATGGAAAAAGGAACACTGCTTTACCGGATGGTCCAAACTCGATAGCGTGTGAGATGAGCAGCCCTGGTCGCATAACTCTCCGAATCATAGTTGCCGTCGATGACGCCGAAGCAGCCTTAGAGGTCTGTGAGGTTTATCAGCAAGACTTCTGTCCAAGTAAATGACGGTACGATTGTGTGCGGTAATCACTCATTCCAGCTGATGCCGAACTCCGCAGGCAGCCCGTGATAAGCGTGACCGCGCCCTTGTTTTTGTGAAACAACGAGCGGGGCACCCAATAGAGAAAGCCATCTCATAGATTATAAGGAGATAGAGATGAAGAAGTTCAATTCGATTTTTATTGGGCTGCTGCTCATCTGTGGCTTACACGGACAGGCGCAGGCCGCCCGCTTCTGGGGGCAGTCCCCCCAGCTCAACAACCAAGGCCACGTGGTCTGGCACGGCCATCACCAAGGCGACCGTGAGATTTTTATCCACGATGACAGCGGCGAGGCCATCAGACTCACCGACAATGAGGCCCCCGATCATGCTCCCCAGATCAACAACCGGGGCCAGATGGTTTGGCATGGGCACGACGGCAACGATCATGAGATCTTCTTGCTTAATCCTCAAGGAGAGCCTATCCAACTGACCGATAACGCCACCGATGACCAGCTGCCGCAGATCAATCACCACGGCTGGGTGGTGTGGGAAGGGTTCGATGGCAATGACCGGGAGATCTTCCTGTATCGCGGTTATGGCCAACCGATACAAATCACCGACAATGACTATGATGATTTTGGTCCGCGCATCAATCGCCGGGGCGATGTGGTGTGGACGGGCAAGGCGGATAATGATCTGGAGATATTCCTGTACCGCGGTTACGGCCGTGTGATGCAAGTCACCGACAATGACTTCGATGATTACAACCCACAAATCAATACTAACGGTTGGCTGGTGTGGCAGGGTGACGATGGCGATGATTTCGAGATCTTTCAGTACCAAGGGCGCAGGCATGCCAATTGTCGACGACATAAAAACTGTGGGCGTGTGGTACAGCTCACCGATAATGAGTCGGATGACCGCTCACCGCAAATCAATGACCGGGGTTGGATCGTTTGGGAGAGTGGCGTTGGCAATAACAAAGAGATCTTACTGAGAAAATCGAAGAAGAAAACCATCCAGCTTACCGATAACGATGTTGAGGATTATGGCCCGCGGATTAACAACAAGGGCTGGGTCGTGTGGACGGGCTTCGACGGTAACGACCATGAGATCTTCATGCACAACAAGCATGAGGGCGTCATGCAGCTCAGTGATAATGACTACGATGACTATGAGCCACAAATAAACGGGCAAGGCCAGGTTGCCTGGGGCGCGCAAAACGGCTTCAGCAACGAAATCTGGCGGGCCAGTTCACCGGGTGTTTTGCTGTGGTCGTCAGATCCAAACGCAATCATGTACAGC
>DRHD01000088.1 GCA_011049795.1 Porticoccus sp. | reverse complement strand
GAGGAGTTTGTAGACCACGTCCACGATGTTACCGTGCTAGACAAGGTGGCTCTGGTTTTGCTCTCAGTAATTTTAATTGGCGGGGTTCTATACCCGGTCGAGCCACTGCCAGACTAATACCAATAATAAACGCCAATCCACCAGCAGTTAGCCAACCCAGATTGGCTCGTCGTTCCTCGGTAATTATTAAATCTAAGGCTAAAATAATGAGAGCCAAAATAAACAGCAATATCTCTGGCAAAATCGCTAAAAACATTGAGGGTTCAAAGCTACCTGGAAACACTTATGCACCTCCCAACAGGCGTAATATACTATTAACGCCCGACTCCACCAGCGGCACCATCACCGATGGATAGACACCCACGCCAATTAAAATTACTGAGAGCAAAACCAGAGCCACCTTGTCTAGCACGGTAACATCGTGGACGTGGTCTACAAACTCCTCAGGCATTTTACCGAAGAAGACTCGCCCGACAATCCGCATGACATAAGACGCGGTGATCACAATAGAAATGACAGCTACAATGGCAACCCACGGATAAGACTCCCAAACACCCATAAAAATGGGGAACTCTGCCACAAACCCGGAGAAGCCCGGCATGCCCATCGAGACTAAACCGCCGATAATAAAGGCAATCGCCACCAACGGCATAACCCTTATGAAACCTCCCAGCTTGGGTATATCTCGCGTGTGAGCCCGATCGTACACCATGCCAACCACAGCAAAGAAGAGAGCTGTCATCACGCCGTGGGAAAACATCTGCATCCCAGAACCGATGAGCCCCTTCCTGCTAAGCGTGGCAAAGCCCATCATTACCAAACCCATATGCGAGACGGAGGAAAAACCGATAACATACTTGAAGTCGCTCTGCACCATGGCGATAAACGCTCCATATACTACGTTCACCAAGGCGAGCAGGACAATCCATCTCATGTGAAACCTGGCACCTTCGGGCAAGAGCATAATTCCAACCCTCAGAGCAGCGAAGGCACCTAATTTCATCAAGACACCCGCGTGGAACATCGAAACCGCAGTTGGTGCGGCCACATGTCCATCCGGACTCCAGTTGTGGAAGGGGAAAATACCTCCCAGCACAGCGAAACCGAAAAATACGAACGGAAACCAAAACCTCTGGAATGCCACCGAGAAGTTCGCCTGTTCTAGCGCAAGCATATCAAATGTACCCATTCCAGAAGCGAAATACATCGCCAGTGCCCCAATAATTGCTACCACCGATCCAATAAACAAGTATAAGGTAAGTTTCATGGCAGCGTATTCGCGTGTCACTTTCCAGCCCCATATCGAGATCAGCAAATACATCGGGAAGACAGCAATTTCGTAGAAGAAAAGCAACATGAACAGGTCCAAAGATACGAAAACCCCAAACACACCTGTTGCCAGGACAAATAGAAAAGCAAAGAACTCGCGCGGCCGATCCTCAATACCCCACGAGACCAAAACACCGGTAAACATAACCACGCCCGTTAACAGCAATAGCGGAGCGTTTATTCCATCCAAACCTACTTGATATGAGATACCAAGCGATGGTAACCATGTGTATTTCTCGACAAACTGGTAACCACCAGCAGAGATATCATATGACAAATATGCCCAAATCGAAAGGAGCAAGGCAAAAGTAGCTGCTGCTAGTGCCGTGACTCGCACCTCATTCTTGCGCTCACCCGGAATAAGAAAAATGAGCATACCAGCCACTATCGGTGTTAAGACAATGACGCTCAATATTGGAAATTGCATTGCTCACCTCGGACACAAATTAATCATTAGTAGAGCATTTCAACAGCCCGGTTAATCACGTCCAATATCCACGCAGGCCACACACCAATCCACAACATCAGGATCATCAATGGAACAATCACGAAAATCTCACGAGCGTTGATATCGCTCAAGTGACCAACCCAGTGCTCGTTAAGTGGCCCGTGTAGAACCTTCTTTATCCCCTTAAGTATGTAAGCGCCCGTAAAGAATAAACCGATCATTGCTACAGACGTGTACACGCTGAAAATAGGCCAGGAACCCCTGACGACCAGGAATTCTGAGACGAAACCGTTGAGACCCGGCAACCCCAGGGAAGCCATCGAGGTAAAGATTAAAATACCGCCGTAAACAGGCATCAGGGAGAACAACCCCCCAAAATCATTCAAGTTACGTGTATGGGTCCTTTCATAAATCACGCCGACCAGGAAGAACATGCCGGCTGCCGATAGGCCATGATTGAACATCTGCAATACAGCACCATTCAAAGCAATCGTAGCATTTTCCGTTCCACTGGCAAATGCTGCGGCCGCGATCCCCAGCACTACAAAACCCATATGGTTGACCGATGAGTAAGCCACCAGGCGCTTGAAGTCATCTTGCCCAAAGGAGGCAAGAGCGCCAAAGATTATCGCCATGACAGCCAGAAAAGCCAGCGCCCCAGCATAGTAACGAGATTCCACAGGGTAGAGAGGCAATACCAAGCGGAGGAAACCATATGCTCCCAACTTGAGCAGCACACCTGCCAGGATCATCGAGCCAGCGGTAGGTGCTTCTGTGTGTGCATCCGGCAGCCAGGTGTGAAAGGGCCATACTGGAATCTTGATTGCAAAGGCGATTGTGAAAGCCCAGAATGCAATAGCCTTAACCGTGCCGATAGGTAAACCGAACAAAGACCGATCCATCGCAGGCCAGCGGTCGAACAATAACGTCAGGTCAAAAGTCCCAGCTACTACACCGATCATCTGGATCGCCAATAACAAGCCAAGTGAACCAGCCATGGTGTAGATCAGAAACTTGAAAGATGCATAGGTGCGCGCCGGTATTTTTCTCCCCCCCCATATTTCACGCTCACCCTTTTCACTGCCCCATTGGCTGATCAAGAAATACATAGGAACGAGTCCAAACTCCCAAAATACAAAGAAAAGCAACAAATCCAGGGAAAGGAACACCCCTAGCGCACCCATTTCCAGTAACAAGAAAAGGATCATATACGCTTTGAGGTGCTTTTTTATACCGAAAGAAGCCAGAATAGCTAATGGGGTCAGCAAAGTGGTCAACAAGACCATAGTTAGCGATATGCCATCCACACCCAGGTGATACGATGAATTGATAGCCTGGTACCAGGTATACATCTCTTCATACTGAAATCCAGGACGCCCAGCCTCAAATCCAAACCACAACGCTAATGAGAATCCTAAAGGTACAAAACTGAGAATAAAAGCCGTCCACCGGATAAGATCTTTCTGTTGGCGCGGCAAAATCAATAAGACAACTGCCGCCACAACAGGTGAAAATAAGATGAGCGTGAGCAAGTGACTCGCTATAAAATCCATCCTTCGCTCCTAATGATCCGTGCGGGTCTAAGGCGTAAAGACCAACAGATAATAGATAAAGGCACTAAAAGCTGCTATACTGACCAGAGCGAGTATCATGTACTGTTGCACCCGCCCAGTTTGAATCACCCGTAATAAATGCCCAAAACGATTGACACCCTCCCCGACAAAATCACCAAAACCATTCACAATCGGCTTGTCAATATAATTGCGGAGAAAATCACCCACACGTGAAGCCAGTTGTGAAAACGCATGCAAGATGCCATCAATCACCACCCTATCCATCCACAAAGAAGTAAAGGTCTCCGCGAGCCAATACGATGGCTTAACCAACAATTTGTCATACAATTCGTCGAAGTAGTACTTGTTCTTGAGCACCTGGTAAACAGGGCCAAGGGCTTTTTCTACCGGGTCGCCAGAACCCTCCTGAACATTACGGTATACCCTCCAACCCAGCGCTAACCCTCCCAGGGCCACCACCAACGATGTGAGCAATGGAACGATATTGAATGCCACCGCCTCTGGATGTTCGAGCAAAGTGCCGCCGACGAATTCGTGCAACCAATTGGGTACAATACCGCCCAGGCCGGGGAAATGTTCAGGGATGCCAACCCACCCGATGGCTACAGCAAAGACAGCCAGGACCACCAGGGGGACCGTCATCGTCCAGGGAGTCTCCTGGGCATGGTTGGCCGCCTCGGTGCGGGGTTCACCTAAAAAGGTCAACGTGATCTGGCGCATCGTGTAGAATGCCGTAAATAACGCCGAAAGAGCCAGAGTGGCAAGCACCGCCCAATACCCGTTCCCAAAGGCATCAGCCAGGATTTCATCTTTTGACCAGAAACCCGCCGTGATCAAGGGGAAACCTGATAAAGCGAAACCCCCTATCAAGAAAGTCCAAAAAGTGACCGGCATCTTCCCGCGGAGTCCACCCATATTGAACATATCCTGTGGGTCAACATGGTCGCCAGTATGTAATACGCCGTGCTCCATACCATGGATGACGGAACCAGACCCAAGAAACAGCAAAGCTTTGAAAAAGGCGTGGGTGATCAAGTGAAAAGCAGCCGCAACGTATGCACCGATTCCCAAGGCCGCGAACATGTACCCCAATTGTGAGATAGTTGAGTACGCCAAGACACGCTTGATATCGTTTTGAGCTACCGCTATAGTCGCTGCAAACAAGGCTGTTCCCGCACCAATAATGGCCATGACCATCATCGGAGGAGTCAGATTCCCGTGCTCCATGCCAGCCGAGAGAAGCGGGAAAACACGGATAACCATATAGACCCCCGCCGACACCATTGTGGCAGCGTGGATCATGGCTGAAACCGGGGTGGGACCTTCCATGGCGTCGGGTAACCAAACGTGCAGTGGGAACTGAGCAGATTTACCTACTGCCCCGATGATCAGCAGTAAACCGATCAAACCGGCTGCCGACAGCCCCAGGAAACCAGAATCGGTTGTAGCCAAATCGTGCAATACTTCTTCGTTGAATAAAATTTCACGGTAATTGAGTGTTTTTGTCGCCGAGTACAGATAAACGATACCCAACAGCATGAACACATCGCCTACACGTGTGGTCAAAAACGCCTTAATCATCGCTGCACGTGCCGAAAGTTTGCCATACCAAAAGCCGATCAACAAATACGAACACAACCCCATGATCTCCCAACCAACGAACAGGGTGAGCAGATTGTCCGAAACCACCAGAGCGTACATACCGAAGGCAAACAAGCCGATGAATGCAAAGAAGCGAGAGTACATCGGCTCGACAGAGGGAACTTTATGTGAGTGACCGTCCTCATCGGTTACGATTGCACCACGTGGGGGGAGGCCAGGTCGATCATGATCGCCTTTTTGCTGCCCGAAGTTATGGTATCCAACGCTATAAAGAAAAATCATCAGGACGGTCCAGGCTACAAAAAAGAGCGTCACAGCCGATAGAGGATCAATTTGTACTCCTATTTGGAACCATGTCTCTCCAGTAGGCAACCAATTAATAGAGGAAACAAAAGGATTTGCGCCAAAGTGTTCAGTATTTAACGCCCGCCAGAAGACCATCATACTCCCTGCCCACGAGAGCAACGCCGCCCCAACGGCAAGGGTATGGCTGAGAGCCTTATTG
>DRHD01000087.1 GCA_011049795.1 Porticoccus sp. | reverse complement strand
GAGCACCAGAGGCTACCGCTCCTATCAATGTGGAGGCTCCTGAGACAGATAACGTACCTGTTACAGCGGCACCTGCCTCCGTGATGTCGAGAACACCATCTCCAAAGCTATCCTGGACTTGATCTCCATCAGAAATAGAATAAGAAAGAGTGCCAGAACCGTATATTACACAGTTAAAACGATAGCGTTCATTCTTTCTTTCTTGTCGGAAAGAGGCATTGACATCGCCTACATATGTACGAATAGGCATCCATGCACCAGAGTAAGGAACCTTCTTTCTTTCAACTAGAATAGTGCCAGAACCGAATCCGGACAATGAAATTGTAATGTCCTCTCCAAGCGAGGGAACATCCAGTACGGAAGATAGACCGACTGCGGTGAAACTACCAGAGACAGTTGTCATTATTTTCTCCTAACAAAAAATGGACGGGGTGGTAGGGACGATCTCATGCACACGCTCATCCCGTTTTTGCCTCGGTGTACCTACGTTACCTAAGCCGCCCATTAAGCCTGATATCACAATATTGTATGATAGAGCAGGGACCTAGTTATTAACTAAAGGGTGTTACCTCAGAGTTACCGGACTGTACCAAAATACCATGGACAAACCAGACACCTGAAGCAGCATCAGTGAATTCAAACCAACTACCTAATTCACCTTGAATAACTGTACCAGTCGTGAATGTAGTGAAATTATCGGCAGCAAGAGCTAGCCAACCAGGAGACGTATTCTCATCTGAGTCATCGCCACCCTGCAAATTACCATTCAGTTCATCACTACCGGAAACAGTAATAACGTAACTTGAGGTATTTGTAGTTTGAACAAAGAATTTGTACTTGTTTCCTGAGCCAGTTGCAAGGGGAAGCGTGTAAGTTTGAGCAGTATTTCCATTAGACTGCAAAAGAATAAGTCTATTGGCATGTCTCTCAGCAGTTAGAGTGGCCGTAGCCGATACAGCGATAGAAGCTGCTGGATCAAGCTGGGCAACAAGATGTCGCCTTCGTAGTCCTACCATTTTATTCCTCCTAGGGAAAGAAGGGGAGCCGAAGCTCCCCCCGGTTTATTTAGACTTAAGTGGTCGGTGCAGTCGGGCGGGGAGTGACCCACTCGATGTAATCAATCGTCCCATCAACACCTGTAGTAGTGGCTGAATTGCCAAGTTCAACACGGAAGCCGATTTCTGCACCCACGGTAACAGCCAGCGGCTCCGCATGAAACAAAGTTCCATCATGGAAGAAGAAAGCATTACCGAGGTTATCAACCTCAATCCTCAACTCAGGTGCATAGTTACCAGCAGTAGCCGTAGCTGGGCCAACAACTGTGATAGCATTAGCACCCTCAGCATTAGCAATGGCTGAAAGAGCATGGAAGAACAGAGCCGAAGTGGCTCCATCATCGAACCAAATGCCAGCAACTGAATCAGAAGCCCCATTGGCATCGACCGTAGTGCCAGTGACATTAGTTAAGCTTACCGCATTGGCGACACAAATGGTATCACTAAGTACGATACCACCCTTGCCAGCATACGTGCTAAACTCAACACGAGCCTCAAAGGAAATCCAACCATCACCAACGGTGGCAGACTGGTTAGCAGCTAAAATTGCTCCGAAGCAAGCCATCTCATCGGCTGTACCATCGGAACTCTCCATCGTAACGGCACCTTCAAGATTAGAAACATCAATGACAGGGGCAGTCTCATTAGCTCCACCAACAGTGTTGGCAGTACCAATATACATCTGTTCGTTAATAACCGTTGGGCCGTCCTGGTTGAGATCATTCGTTACCTGGAAATCATCCCACCAAACTACAAAATCCTTATCAGCAACCCAATCACGAGAAGTACGAGGGTAGTTAGTCATATAAGCCACAACAGCACCAGTATCGAACGTCGTCATCTTCAAACGATAGTTGTCCGTATTGGGACCATTAGTCCAACTCGCAATAGTTCGCAAGTTAGCCGTAGAGGTATCCAGAGTTAGGACGGTCTCGAACGAACCGCTCCCTGGACTACCTACTTCCCGCTGAAGAACTACAACGTTAGAAGCACCGTATGTGCCACTTACGAAGATAGTCAACTCCTCAAAGGGAGCTGCCAGCAACGAAGTGCTAGTTTCGTCTGCCGCATTAAGCAACTGATCAGTGGTATTCACCGCAATAAAGTGATTCGGACCTCCATCATCATTTGCGCTAATTGGCATAGCCATGGGGAATGCAAGAATGGCAGCAACTCCCAAAGCCTTAATCCACTTTAACATTATCTTTCTCCTTTTTGGCAGCTAATGCCTCCCTTGCTCTAGCAGCGCCAGCTTGACGGTTCCGCTTTGTCCTCTCTTCCTTTGAAGCTTTCAGGGTATCATATGCAGCCTTTTCAATCTCACCAGCCATTTCTACAGCCTGACGTTCATGATCTGCTGCAAGATAATTACCCATCTCACTCAAAGTCTCTGGGACGACTTCAGGGATTTCTGTCTCGATTATAAAAGCCTCGTCTACAATCTTTGCTGAAGAGGGGAGTTTATCTTTCCACTCTTCTTTTACTTCATGCACCTCAGCTTTGCCTCTCACACGGATACGATAGTGATCCGGTGTAAGCCAGTTCCTCTTAAATAGAACTTTCAATTTAGTCTCCTAGAACGAGGGGGAGACTAGCTCCCCTCTCTATTAATTATTACCGTCAGGATAAGCTGTCCAACCATACGGATCAGGCGTCAAGAATGCATTGATAGCACCAGCAGTGCTGGAACCAACATCCGTTAACGTGACACCCAAATAGCGTTCATAACCTGCGGTATCTTCACCTCGCGCCGTATCCCCCATAGGAAGTGGGAAAACAGCAGTGAAGCCAGCAGTCATTTGCGCCTGGGTATAAACATCCGTAGACAGATGGCGAGTCTCAGAACCATCAACTGCAATAGTAGCAGAACTATCGCTAGCCAGATGGAACTGATAACTGGTGCCACCTGCAAAGGCTGTAGTCACCTGAAGTACCAAGTACATGGGATGACCCTGACCAACATCTCTGTTGACCGAAAGATCCATCACATCACCAAGTAGGGCCGTAGAATCCTGAGCACCGCTGATCGCAGTGGCATCACAGAACTCAGCCCTTTCATCAATCCACATTTGTCATATTCCTTTCTTAGGTAATGCGGGCTTCATCCGCAGACAAAGCATCAACACGACGGACAGGAACACCCTGGAAAGCGTTCAGCATCTTGCCGCCGACGTTCTCCATAGTGAGGGTGGAAAGACCAGTAGCATTAGGAACCTGCCTACGCAAGAAGCCGCGCATACGCCGATCCATATAGAAAACAGCCCTACCCATAGAAAGGTTAGGAACCAAATCTAATGCCTGGAACATCAAGTCCGGAAGATCGGGGCCTGAAGAAGCATCGGCTGTCCTATTGGAACGATCAATATTACAGATACGCACAAGATAGCGCCAGTCACGAACCGTAAGGCCCGCATCCCAGCGATAGTGCGACCGATAAGCCTCCATGCGACCACTGTTGCTTCCATCAGAAGCATCCTCAAGAGTCACTTGACCCTTATCAGTGTGCTGAAGTCCCGCTGTACTGCCTTTAGGAATAATACCATGTACTGTGTTCGGACCCCAAACAACAAGCCAGATAGACCCATTGTCAGAACCAGTGCCACCGGCATCAATGATGTTATCACCATTCTCAGCAGATAGAGAGTTGAAACGAGGGGCCAAGCCAGTGAAAGCCTCGGGCTCAGTATCCTCATTTCCGAAGAAGATAGTGTCAGCCATCTCCTGATTCATGCCCTCAATATGAGCGCGATCCTCAGAGAGACGGAACGCAGCAGTATTACCGTTAAGGTCCGCAAGGGCCTTATCAATCTCAGCATACGCTTCCAACATACCTGTATTATCAGTAACCTGTACATTGGTCGCCTTGTTGGGCTGGACACCACCGTACAACTTACGCCACGTCGGAGCCGGAAGTCCGGATCGGATCGTGGTTCTATGACCTGTGGGGAGGTTGCCCTCAATCCAAGTCATGTCTTCTAGAATCTCATTCGTCTCGTTCAAAATCTCTACGATAGTAGCGATTTTGCCATCGGGATCAGACG
>DRHD01000086.1 GCA_011049795.1 Porticoccus sp. | reverse complement strand
GTAGTACGCGAGCTCAACCCGCGGCGAACCCCCGACAGCAATATCAAAGAAGTGCTGATGCCCGCCGATGCCACCATATTGCGTTATCGCGAATTGTTAAAAGAATGGGACGCCAAGGGTTGGCGTATAGACATCAAAGCCTTTAACGAAAAACTCGGTGAAGAGGCAATGGCGATTCCCTGCCCCGATAGAAAAACATCCAAGGGCTGGGTGCTGGATGCTGTGCCACTTATGCCGGCCATTGACAAATAATGACACCGTAAACGACCTTCTCTTATTTACAGGGGAAGGTTTACGCCAGAGAAGATTTCAAACACTAAACCTAACCATACCTAACTAGTGTCCATCCATAATTAGGCACTTTTTATTTATCCGTCATCCCCGCGAAGGCGGGGATCCAGGGTTTTAGCGACCGACAGGTCGATGGATTCCCGCCTACGCGGGAATGACGGTAGTTTCTGGATGGGCACTAACTATCATCTAACTACGCCTCCCGCGCTTCATTCCAGGGTGCCACTTTAAATAGTAACAACATGCCAGGCACGGCAATCACCGCACACAATAAAAAGAAATATGTCCAGCCTATATCTTCCACCACAATACCGGTCACCGCATTGGCAAAAGTCCTTGGCAGCGCCGTTAACGCAGTCAGTAATGCAAACTGAGTTGCGGCATAACGTTTATCCGTTTCTCTAGCTATGAAGGCTACAAAGGCTGCAGTTCCCAACCCAACCCCAAGATATTCAAAGGTAATAACCCCGGCCAACACCCACAAATTTGCACCGACTTCTGCCAATATCGCAAAACCAAAAATACTTAATAACTGTACTAAGCCGAACACCCATAGGGCGCGGTTAATTCCGATACGAATCATCCACACGCCACCCAGTAAACCACCGATAATCGCTGGCCACAGTGCAGCTTGCTTTGCTACCACCCCTATTTCAGTTTTACTGAAACCCAAATCCAAATAAAACACTGACGATAAGGCTGTAGCCATACTATCGCCGACCTTGTAAAAAAACATAAACGCCAACACCAACAAAGCTGACGATAACCCTTTACGGCTAAAAAATTCTTTAAATGGCTCCACCACCGCTGCGGTAAGGTTGGTTGGTGTACCGGCAGCTATAGCGGGTTCTTTAACCACTAATGTCATTAGAATACCCAACAACATAAAAGCGGCGACAATCCAAAACACCACATCCCAAGGCATTTGATCCGCCAAGATTAAAGCCAATGACCCAGGCACTAAACCTGAAATACGATAGGCTTGAACATGAATAGAATTACCCAAACCCAATTCAGAATCCGGTAAAATTTCTCGACGAAAAGCATCCAGAACCACATCCTGACTGGCGCTAAAAAAGGATAAGGCCAACGCCATATAGGCAACTGTCATCAGGGAAAGCTTGGGGTCGATCATCCCGAACAGACCAATAATCAGCAGACAAGCTATCTGCATGGGCAGCATCCAACCTCGACGACGACCGAGGATAGGCGGGGTGTATCGATCCATTAATGGTGCCCACAAAAACTTGATGGTGTAAGGCATACCCACCAAGGCAAACAATCCTATTTCAGCTAACCCAGCATCATTATCCCTCAACCAAACCTGCAATAGCTGAATCACCACATACAGCGGCAGGCCGGAACTAAATCCGGTAAAAATACAAATCAACATCCGTCGATTGAAAATAGCCGCTTTCAGATCTGAGCTAATCAAAGAAATTCCTTAGGATTTAAATTTATTGTTGTGTTTACAGCACAGTTTGCCACAATAGCTCGCTTATTAAACCGTTGCATACCGGCATTATGGATTATCTTCTACAAGTCAGCCAGCTACGTAAACATTACCGCGATGTAAAAGCGGTGGATGGTATTAGCTTTGGGATTCGTCCCGGCATTTGCTTTGGCCTATTGGGGCCTAATGGTGCGGGTAAAACCACCACCATCGAAATGATTGAAGGTATCACCCCGGCCACCAGCGGTGAAATTCTGTACAAGGGTAAACCAAGGGATAAAACCTTCTCGCAGGAAACGGGCATACAGTTTCAATCAACAGCACTGCAAGATTTTCTGACCGTACGGGAAGTCTTAGCTCTATTCCACCAGTTATATGCCCAGCCCGTCGATCCGGCCGAACTCATCGAGCGCTGCCAGCTGGGCGAGCTTGTAGACCGTGAAGCCAATAAATTGTCCGGCGGGCAAAAACAGCGACTGCTGTTAGCCTTGGCTTTGATCAATGACCCAGTCATCGTTTTTCTCGATGAACCGACTACTGGCCTTGACCCGCAATCTCGACGTAGATTCTGGGAGCTCATCACCTCGATCAAAGCGCAGGGAAAAACAATTGTCCTTACCACGCATTATATGGATGAAGCCGAGCTGCTCTGTGATGAACTGGTGATTATGGATCACGGCATATTGATCGATCAGGGCTCACCCCGTGAATTACTCGATAAACACTTGCCACATAAGCGTGTTTGCATCGATCAACCGCTTAAAGATTTTGACCAGCAAGCGCTCAACGGGATAATTGACCAGCATAACGGTCAACTGGAAATTACCACCACGTCAGTTGAGCAAACCCTGCAGGCGTTGATGACTCAGCAAGTCGATTTATCGTCCTTGCGAGTACGTAACCCCACCCTGGAAGATTTATTTATTATGTTAACCGGGCATCAATTAAGAGAATAGTGACTGTACTGTGAAAAGATTGTGAGAGAATTTTTAGCGGTTTTTAAAGCGCGCAACATCGAGTATTACCGGGATAAAGCCTCATTAAGCTGGGCCTTTATGTTCCCGATCTTAATAATTATTGGTTGTACCGTTGCGTTTTCAAACCCCGACAATTCAATATTTTCCATCGGGCTATATGACGGTCAAGACCATGGCGACCAAGACAGTTTTAAAGAAATAACTTTATTACAACAGCCCTATATAAAAACCATCAAGTTTGAAAGCCTGGACAAAGCACTGGAACGTATTCAATACCATCACCTTGATTTAGTGATCAGCAACAAAGATCAGAAAAAATATTGGATCAATACAGAATCGAGTCGTAGCAAGGCCGCCGAACAATTATTTACCCCAGGCAACCCTGACTACAGCAAACAGGAAACCAGCGGCCGCAAAATACGCTATGTCGATTGGGTGATACCCGGGGTTCTCGGCATGAACCTGATGTTCGGCGCCCTGTTCGGCGTCGGTTATGTCATTGTCCGTTACCGCCAAAATGGAGTCCTCAAACGATTACAAGCCACCCCCATCAGCGCTGTGCAATTTTTAAGCGCACAGCTTGCCTCACGGCTGGTCATTGTCGTGTTAGTCAACAGTGTTATTTTTATCGGCTGTAAACTGTTTTTAGATTTAATCGTGCTGGGCAGTTACTTCAGCCTTTTTGTTATTACCGTTTTGGGGGGATTATCAATGATAGCGGTAGGCTTATTAGTCGCTTGCCGTACCGCCAATGAAGAACTAGCCGGCGGTTTATTGAATGTCGCCACTTGGCCCATGTTATTTTTATCGGAAGTGTGGTTTAGCTTAGATAACTCCCCGGCCTGGCTACAAACAGCGGCAAACTTTATGCCGCTCACACATATGGTGAAAGCCACACGGGCCGTCATGATTGACGGCGCAACGCTGGCTGAGGTGAGCCCTCATCTTATTTGGCTAGTAGTGCTCACGGTAATTTGTATTGCGCTTGCTGCGGGCTTATTTCGCTGGACCAAACAAAACTAACGCTCTCCCCGCCCCACTTTTGTCACTCTTCACGGATGAACAAGGTTTCAACAAACCTAATCCCTAAAATTATTAAACTGTAACGGCTGACCCAAATCCTCCTCCCGTAAAAACCCCATCACCTGCTGCAGATCATCGCGTTTTTTACCGGTGACTCGAACTTGATCACCTTGAATTTGGGTCTGTACTTTCATTTTTTTGTCTTTAATGATTTTTACAATTTTCCTGGCCACATCCGATTCCAAACCATTTTGCATCGTCACCAACACTTTCACCTGTTTACCCGCGGTTTCAACCTCACCCACAGTCATGGCCAAAGGGTCGATCTTGCATTTAATTAAGGCACTTTGCAGCATATCTTCCATTTGGGTAATTTGAAAATCCGCTTCTGCATAGATAGTCACGGTTAGGTCGGTTCGGTCAAACTTGGCATCCACCCCCTTAAAATCAAAGCGGGTTTGAATAATGCGGCCAGCTTGATCGATGGCATTAGTGAATTCATGGGCATCAACTTCAGAAACAATATCAAAGGTGGGCATATTTTATTCCTCAAAGGCATGGGTCTTAGGCATCGGGTCTCTGACAGCGATATTAACAATAATGATTGTTCGAGACGAGTAGATTATACTCGGCAGGCTCAATTCACTGTCTCTTTTGAACAAGCAGAATTTCCCCAACACTATGAAACAACTGATCCTTGGCGGCGCCCGCTCCGGTAAAAGCTCCTTAGCTGAGCAACTAGCCAAAAACAGTGGCAAGTCTGTCATCTACATTGCCACCACGAATACCGTGTATAACGACGACGAAATGCACAGCCGTATTCAACATCACCAGCAACGCCGACCCAGCGACTGGCAAACGGTTGAAACTCCGTTGCAATTGGCCAAGCAACTAGTGCAATTGGCAAGCCCTGGGCACTGCCTTTTAATAGACTGCCTAACGCTGTGGCTGACTAATTGCTTAATGGAACCGGACGCTGAAATGTGGCCGCAACAACGCAAGGCTCTATTAGACTGCCTCGCCAATCTGCCCGGCGATGTTATTCTAGTTGGCAATGAAGTAGGCTCGGGCGTGGTGCCACTGGGAGAATTGAACCGTCGCTTCGTCGACGAGAACGGGTTCCTGC
>DRHD01000085.1 GCA_011049795.1 Porticoccus sp. | reverse complement strand
CTACTTATTCTACAAAGGAACACGGATAAGTATTACACTAAAGCAGGCACTGGCGCCGGATCGGTCTGGACGCCAGGCGTGGCGCCAACCTTTACTGCGGATGAGTGGATATCTTACTGGTTGGTATTCGCCGACCGCAGATTCAAGATTACCGATAACGATGCAACAACCATCACAGTTGATTTAACCATCGGGGTACCTAGTGGCGAACAAACATTGCCTGTTGCATCTACTACAGCAGAGATATTAGGGTTGGTGGAATGGTACCCGGTCAGGCGCGATCTAGGATTTGAGGGCGGGGCTATGTCACCATTGTCATCACAAACGATATTTAAAAGTATTTTTGTAAGCAGAACACCGGTGGTGGGACGATGATGCAACTAGTTGGAGTAAAGAGATTGAATAAGCAGCTTATCCGACTGGCCCCATTCCAGCGGAAAGTCTATGGGGCTATGAAGCGTAAGGAAAATACCTACCGCACTGTGGCCAAGGCTGTTGTGCAAAGAATCGTTTATAATACTAAGGGAAATCCCAATTATCCACGCTCAGGTAATTTACTTGCTGCAACGGATGCCACCAATATCAAGGGCTCCGGCGGAGATGCCAATGCCACTTTTATATTCTTGAATCCGGATAAAGCGAGTAGGAGTTTCAGATATGCATATAGAGGTCCGGAAGGACCGGTACAGCCACAGGGGTTGCTTAGTTTTTGGACGATTATCGGGCGTGGTGGATATAGATTTTATCCCAGTTACGTCAGACGTGGCGAAGGGTTTATGACAGGAATAGGGAAACGGGATTTTGTAGCAGGATGGCATGAAGATATGATACCTGTTTATATAGTCGATGTGGGAACTGCTGTGAGGAAATTCTAGTGGCGATATCTACAACCATATCATCGTCCAAATTTATCGAGACAGTTGAAAAGGTCATTTATGAATGGCTGGCCGATGAGGATTGTTTCGATGAAGATAGTACTGATCTTGCTGAAATATCTGCAGGTATCAAGCAGGATGCTGATGTTCAGAGCATGTCCAAGCCTTGGTGCGAATATGTAGTCAATGTAGTTCGCAATGAATCTACCGGTGCAGGAGCCCTTGGTACCGAAAGTGTGTTTAAGCATATTAGTGTTGAAATAGCACTGCGAAGCAAGCGGCCAAGCGACGAGTATGACCTGGTCCCGATAGGCGATACGTTGGATGATTACTTTAGAAGCACTACTGCAACAAAAGGGCGCAAAGGGCTTGGTGCTGCCGGGATCAGGCAGGCCAATTTGGTTGGGCCATTAAGTGACGATACGAAACAATATTATCTCCGCCGATGGTTTTTGACTGGGCGGGTGAGAGTATCCAATGAGTAGTGCACAATTACAAGATCTGACTCTTACTCTTAAAACCATAGGGTTTAGGGCTGGTACTGTAAAAGTCACCGCTCTGAGGCAGGCCATATCAGGGGCTAATACTGCCGCCAAGGGATCCGCAGCTGCTACGAGTAAAAGCAACAAGGTTCTTGTTGATTATGGTGATAAAACCAAGCGGGCTGCGAAGTCGACACAAAAGATGACCAAGGCAGTAAAGGAGCAAGGTCAAGGCTTCCTTGGTCTGAATGATACACTTGATCAAGTCATCAAAAAAGTGGCTCTGTGGACAGTGGCCACGGGCGCCATATTCGGAACGATAAGAGCAGTCAAGGCTTTAGGCGAGACCATTACAGAACATGATACCCAGATGACGGGTCTGCGCAAAGTTTATAGCGGTGCACAAAGCGATCTGGCGATGATCGAGCAAGCCGTATTGCAGACATCCAGACGGATGCAATCATTGACTAAATCAGCAACTGAGGCCGCTGTAACAGTGGCTAGGACCGGTAGAGTCGGGCTGGATGTAATCCGGCTCACGGAGGCTTCATTAGTTGCACAGAATATTGCCGAGCTGGAAGCGGCCCAAGCCATCCTATTTTTAAACTCTGCTTTAATCCAGTTCAATCAAACAACCGATCAGACGGTCAGGATATTAGATGAATGGAATGAACTTTCTAATAAAACTCCAGCCACTACTATAGATTTGGCCATGGCCGTATCAGTTGCGGGTAGTGTATTTGATCAGGCAGGAGCCAGCCTACAATTTTTAAATGCCAATACCGCAGCACTGGTAGAAATTACAGCCAAGTCGGGTAACATTATTGGACGTGCTGAACGTACCATGGCAATATATTCACAGAGACAATCAACTGTGAATAAGCTGGCCAATATCGGGATACAGGTATTTGAGGGACTGAACCAACAATTTATAGGGATCGACGAATTACTTACCCGCGTTGCCGTCAAGTGGGAATTTTTGAATGATAGGCAGAGAGCATCTATTGCACAGGCGGTAGCCGGTACACGGCAACAACAATTCTTTATAGCATTGATGGCAAACCAGGATATTGTTATCAGAAATTTGATTACCCAATGGGGGGCACTTGGGTCTGCCATGAAGGAAAACGAGATGTTTTTAGAGTCTATCAGCAAAAGGACTGATGGATTAATCAATGCCCTGGAGAGACTTGCTATCAATATCGGAGATGCTGGTGCCAAAGGTGCCATCAAAGGCATGATTGAAACACTGACACTGATGGTAAATGCCCTCAATGATGCCAACTTTGCTATGTCGGCAATAGCAACCATGGCCGGAGTGTTAGCCGCAAGATTTGCTGTATTACAGCTCGCAATGGGCGTGTGGGGTGCGATGTCGCTTGCTATAGGAGCCTTTATAGCAACGTTAACAGCTCTGAACGGCGTGATGGATACCAATGCTAAATTCATGCGCGAACAAGAAGCCGCAAATAATAGACGAATTAAAGCAATAGGCGACGAGAAATCAAGACTTGAAAGTATAGTCGAAACACTCAGTAATCTGCAAGCTGCCAGAGAACAATTAAGTGCAGAGGAACGAAAGTCGGTTGAGTTAGAGGAGCGTATTGAAACAGTGTTGACAGCGCTACAGAAATTCTATCCTGAATTAGCTGGAGAAATAGATATACTTGCGTTTGCATATAAAACATTTAATGAGAGATTAGCCGAACAGAATAAATTATTAATAGAACAGAAACGCATTGGCTTTCAGGATCAGTTGGATATAATAAATAAATCAATCCAAGCCCAAGAAAATTTGAGGAGCATGCCACCAATACGCAGCCCTGGGCCAATGG
>DRHD01000084.1 GCA_011049795.1 Porticoccus sp. | reverse complement strand
GCTTAATGATTGCCGTCTCCCTAAGGCAATCGTTAGAAGCATTAAAGCTACAAGCTGTGTAGTAAAAGCCTTTGTTGAAGCAACCCCAATTTCAGGGCCTGCTTCGGTCATTAAGGCCAAATCCGATTCACGCACCAGCGAACTTTGAGCGACATTACAAATGGTCATAGTAGAAGCATAACCGAGAGTTTTCGCTAAACGCAGCGCCGCTAAAGAATCGGCAGTTTCTCCGGACTGAGAAATGGTCAGTAATAATGTATCTTCCTGCACCACAAATTTTCGATAACGAAATTCACTAGCGACTTCAACACGGCAGGGAATACCAGCAATACCTTCAATCCAGTACTGCGCCACCATACCAGAATGATAACTGGTGCCGCAGGCAACAATTTGTACGGCTTTGGTTTTATCAAGAATCGCTTTTGCCTCCGTACCAAAGGCTTGCTCTAGAATATGATCTTTGCCCAAACGGCCTTGTAGTGTATTACGAACAACTTCAGGCTGTTCGTAAATTTCTTTCAACATATAATGGCGGTACTTACCTTTGGTTGCGGCCTCTGTACTATCCGTTAAGCGTAATTTCTCTCGCTCTACTGGATTACCCGCTTGATCCCAGATTTCATAACTATCCGGTGTGATTTTTGCAAAATCACCTTCTTCTAAATAAATAAATTGATCGGTTACCTGGCGAAGTGCCAACTGGTCAGAGGCTAAAAAGTTCTCACCCATACCCAAACCCAGTACTAAGGGGCTACCGCTTCTTGCACATATAATTGTTTCGGGCTCGTCTTTGTTAATAACCGCTAAACCAAAAGCCCCATCCAGTTTTTTTACCGACGCATTTACGGCTTCCAATAAAGTTAAGCCTTTGGTGATATTTAAATGAATAAGGTGAACAATAGTTTCGGTATCGGTTTGCGAAGTAAATTGATAACCCTCGCCGATTAACTCTTCTCGAAGCTCTTGGTGATTTTCAATAATGCCATTATGAACCAAGGCGATTTGATTTGAAGACATATGCGGGTGAGCATTGTCTTCCGATGGTTTTCCATGTGTAGCCCAGCGTGTATGAGCAATCCCGGTTGAACCCAATAAAGGTTGTTGTTGAACCGCTTCATCTAAAACAGCGACCTTGCCCATTCTTTTATGACAGTTTATTTCACCATCATTATCAATAATCGCAACGCCGGCTGAATCGTAACCGCGATATTCTAATCGTTTTAGGCCCTCGACTAATATTGCCGATACTTTTCTACGCGCTGCTGCGCCGACTATGCCACACATATTTATTCCTTGGTTATCACACTAAAACCAGCTTATCTCATTTTTATTTCGGTACTGATTTTTTCATTTACCGATTTATATTTTTTTAGTTGGGCGTTTCCAGTTATCTATATTTCTTTGCTTGCCGCGAGCAACACTAAGCTGTTCGTCAGCGACATTACTGTTTATCGTTGAACCTGCGCCAATGGTAGCGTTTTTTCCAATGCTTACCGGCGCAACCAATGAACTGTTAGAGCCAATAAACGCACCATCACCAATGGTGGTAGTAGACTTATTAGCGCCATCGTAATTACACGTAATCGTGCCCGCACCAATATTGACGCCTTTACCTATATTGCTATCACCAATATAGGTAAGATGGTTAACCTTGCTGCCTTCACCTATATTAACTTTTTTGGTTTCGACAAAATTGCCGACCTTTGCTTTTTTAGCCAATACTGATCCAGGCCGCAAACGGGCAAAAGGTCCTATGTCACACTGTTCCGCCAACGTCGCCTGCTCCAGTATACTATTGGCTTTTATCACCGAGCCAGCACCAATCGTTGAATTTTCAATCACACAATTTGGACCAATCGAGACATCATCCGCAATACTGACATCACCTATAAACACGCAATTAATATCAATAAAAATATCCTGGCCGATAGTTAATTTACCACGCACATCAATCCGGCTGGGGTCTGCCAGCGTGGCACCTTCAAGCATTAGCCGTTGGGCCTGTTGTTGTTGATAAAAACGTTCCAAACCCGCAACCTGTAAGCGGGTATTTGCGCCTTCAACCTCCATTGCTGATTGGGGGTTCTGAGCAACAACGTGCATGCCTTCTTTAACAGCCATCGCAATAATGTCCGTTAAGTAATATTCGCCTTGAGCATTCTCTGCGGATAATGTTGGCAGCCAGTTATTTAACTTTAAGGCAGGGACAGCCAGAATACCGGTGTTTACTTCTGTTATTGCTAGTTGTGAGGGGCTGGCATCCTTCTGTTCGACGATGGCCCGAATTTCTTCACCCACCCTTACTATACGACCATAACCCGTTGGGTCATCAAGCTGTACGGTTAATAACGCCAGGGTGGTCGCATTGGCAGCATTGACCAGCGCCGACAGTGTTTCAGGGGCTACCAGAGGCACATCACCATAAGCGATCAATACGATACTCTCAGGTTTCACTGCTGGCATCGCTTGAGCGACTGCATGGCCGGTCCCTAATTGCTCGGCTTGAATAACCCAGTTGACATCGGGATCATTGATTGTCGCCTTCACTTGCTCGGCGCCATGACCGATAACCACATGCACCGCTGCAG
>DRHD01000083.1 GCA_011049795.1 Porticoccus sp. | reverse complement strand
TCATTGGCTAGTGCATTCATCCGATCGGTTTGCTGCTGCATTTGATCGAGGGCTTTTTTCCAACAACTCGGGCAAGTGATGGGTGACCAGTTGATGATGGCTGTCGCTCAAGATGAGAAAGGTCAAAAAATTGCTGCCGCTCTGTTTTTTTACGATAGCAAAACTCTTTATGGCCGCTATTGGGGCTGCATTAGGGAGTGCGATTCCCTGCACTTCGAGCTCTGCTATTACCAGGGCATTGAATTTGCCATTGAGCACGGGCTCTCACGCTTTGATGCCGGAGCCCAAGGTGAGCACAAAATTAAGCGGGGCTTTGAACCGGTGGAGACCCACTCCTTCCACTGGATCAAACACCCAGAATTTTCTGCGGCTATAAGTCGTTTTCTGGCCCACGAAAGACAACATATAAAACGCTATATAACGGAGGCCACACAACAATTGCCATACAGGTCCGATAAGCATTAATTTATACTGCTAAGCTGTGAAAAAGGACACCAAAGGACACCACTCATGAAAACACTCAGCTTTTTCCCCACTCTTAAGTTAGTGGCACTGGCACTCATTGCCCAACTTATGTTTTCTGCATCAACTCAGGCTGACAGCAAGGTGGAAATCGATCTGTATGTAGAGGAGGCCTTAAAACAGTTTCAGAAAGAAGCAGCGGCCGGAGCCAAACTTGCCGCAAAAGCCAAAGGCATGCTGGTCTTTCCCAAAGTCTACAAGGCTGGCATTGGCATTGGTGGTGAATATGGCGAGGGCGTCCTGAAAGTGGGCGGCTCCACCGTCGGCTATTACAACACAGCCGCAGCCTCAATTGGCTTCCAGCTAGGTGCTCAGATTAAGTCACAAATTATTTTATTTATGACTGATGCCGCTCTTCAGCAATTTCGAAACAGCTCAGGCTGGGAAGCGGGTGTTGATGGTAGCGTTGCCATTGCAACAATTGGTGTCGGCGGACAAATTGATACCGATACCATTCAGCAACCTATTATCGGGTTTATTTTTTCCAACAAAGGGCTGATGTTCAACTTGAGCCTGGAGGGCTCAAAGATCACTCCGATTGTTCGCTAATATTTGATTTTAAATTTTCAGGTAGGACAAAAGTGAAGTACAGCGTAATGTAGTGTAAGCCTTCAAAATGTGGTGCCGTTTCATACCAGGGTTAAATACATTGACGTTCCATCGGTATGCTCATTCCAGAAACAATTTGATGTTTTGCAAATTCAGTTTTTTCTACGCTAAACCCATACCCCTCAAAGTATTTTGTCTGATTCAGGGATGGAACTGACAGGGTGATTTTTGATATTGTATTCTTTTTACAGCACCTCAAAATATTGTCCAACAACGTAGAAAACAATCCCAAGCTACGATACTCATGGCATGAATAGCGCTGCTCATTTTTACTAACCGGCTTATAAGGGTTGCTAAACTCCACATCAGATATATGTATATTATTGGGGTATGTGCGTGCTAATAACAGCTTGCCACAAAGGCTTTTTTCAAGGGTATCATCAACAACACGGGCACGTACAAGTAGAATATCTTGAATAACTTTTTGTTTAATTAACGTTTCTACCTGCCGGAACAAAAAGGGATCATCTTCATCAAAATACGAACATAACTTTTTTGACTTTATCTTGGTGACCTCCACCATGTAATGCATCCATGCCTTTTCCCCTATGTCCTGCAAACACTCTGGTTCTTGTCTAGCGATTTCAGAAAGGTTGTCCATTCCATAGAATTTTATATCGACCCCAGAATCAAACTTGCTTCTTATACCTTCACTTGGATATAGTTTTTGAAGGCTCATCTATGTTTTCCTAATATTTAACATTAACTCAAAGGCGCCATATTAAAGATAACGGAGAGCAAAAAATGACACACCTTGCCCATAAGCTACCGCTTTTTGTTTTCTATTTTAAGAGTGATTGCCTATAAATTTTACTAACAACACAAACACATAACGCAATATGTTCACGCCTAATCAGCCGAGCTAACCCAAACAACTGTGATTTTTTATCTGTTACTGAGAAAAAGGGACGAGAGACGCTGACCTCAGCACATAAAACCACCCACAAAACTCAAATCCAACGCCTAACTTTTTCACAATAATGAAAGTAATCAATATCAAACTTGGCACTCATTTGCTGCTCTTCGGGAATAATTTGAAGTTTAGTAATCAACCAAATAAATAGTGGCAACCCTACACTGGCATAAAGACTGTGTAGGTGAATATTCCAGGCAATGAGCATCACCAACAAACCCAGGTATATCGGGTTTCTAGAATAGTTAAATATCCCCACAGTGACTAATTTGCTGGCCAGGCTTGGGTTCCGAGGGTCAATGGTTGTGCCCATTTTGTAGAGGGTAACAACTGCCACAGCAACAATCGCCATTCCAGCGGCAAGAATTATTATCAAGAGCAACCCTTGCCAAGTTGAGTAGGTCTCCCCAGTATCCAGAAAACGAGCGGCCAACCACATCACTAGCGCCACAACTAACATCTGCACTAATGGCGGTACTTTTAATTTGAGCAATTCAAGATTTAATCTTTTTTCCATACCAGTAACCTATTGTTGGCCGGCATGAGGTTGTCCTCAACCAGCGTCAATCCTATATTTTCTGCCAGACAGTTTACCGCCTCAAAATCACGAATTCCCTGATGCGGTTCTTGCTGCTTCAACCATAGGTCAAACCGGGCATTGCTGTCACTGGTGAACTGGCCGTTGTAGTTAAAGGGTCCATAGATCGCCACCATGGCATCAGGTGCCAATATCGAGTCTAGGCCAGCAAACAAATTCACCACCGATTCCCAGGCCATGATATGGCAAGTATTGGCGGTAAAAATAGCGTCTACGGTGCTCACAGGCCAGGGGGGATGATCGGCATTGAGAGGAATAGGGCGACGGAGGTTTGTAGCGGGGCAGTCATCTAACCAGGCATTGATCCCCGGATGATTGGCCTCAAGGTCAGCCGTCTGCCATACCAGGTGCGGTAACCGAGGTGCACAATAAGCGGCATGCTGCCCAGTGCCACTGCCTATTTCTAATAGCTGCTTGCGGTCGGCAAATACCCGAAGCAACACGTCCAGAATAGGTTGCTGATTATTCTCACAAGCCTGAGAAAAAGGTTTTTGTACCATTATTCAGTCTCCAGCTATTCCGTACCTTCGCGGGTAAACACCCATTCACGAGCGGAAGACATCGCGGGCTGATAGGCATAGCCAGCCACATCAAATTGTTTGATTTGATCGGGGTCTTCAATCTGATTCTCGATGATATAGCGGCTCATTAAACCCCGTGCTTTTTTGGCATAGAAACTGATGATTTTATATTTGTCGTTTTTCCAATCCTTGAATACCGGGGTAATAACATCTGCATTGAGCTTACCCGGTTTAACGGATTTAAAGTATTCGTTAGATGCCAGGTTGATCAACAGGTCGGTATTTTCTTTTTTGATCACCTGGTTTAAACCTTCGGTAATTTTATTGCCCCAGAACTCATACAAATTCTTGCCTCGGCTGTTGGTAAACTTAGTGCCCATTTCCAGACGGTATGGCTGCATTAAATCCAACGGACGTAACAACCCGTAGAGGCCCGATAAAATCCGCAGATGATGCTGTGTCCACTGTAATGCGTCTTCCGAAAGGCTCTCTGCATCCAGCCCGGTATACACATCGCCCTTGAAAGCTAGCAGCGCCTGTTTGGCGTTCTCCGGAGTAAAATCTGGCTGCCAGTTAAGAAACCGGCCAAAGTTAAGGTCTCCCAGCTTTGCACTAATGCCCATCAAACTAGAAACTTCTGGTGGCGATAATGTTCTCAGCTGTGTGATCAGCTCGGCTGAATCTTCGAGGTAATCAGGCAGGGTGTTACTTGCCGTTGTGGCAGGGGTTTCATAGTCCAGTGTTTTCGCGGGAGAAATTACGATTAACATAAGTCATCCAATCGGGGGTTAAACCGTTTACACCAACAGATCCATCATTATACTCATTCGCCACAATCAGCCAGAAGGAATTTGCTATGCACCGGGCTCTTAAACTTTTTCTCACCGTGACCACTCTGGCAGCTACTCTCGTCGGATGCTCGGTAAACCCGGTAACCGGTGAAACAGAGTTTTCTCTGATGTCTGCTCAGCAAGAAGTTGCTCTGGGCTCCAGTAATTACGGCCCCTCGCAGCAATCCCAGGGAGGCCGCTACTACATCGACCCGGATCTCCAGATTTATGTCCAAGAGGTGGGCAAAAAACTTGCCGCTGTGAGCGGTCGGCCGGGTCTCCCCTATGAGTTCGTTGTCCTTAATAACTCCACCCCCAATGCCTGGGCACTGCCAGGT
>DRHD01000082.1 GCA_011049795.1 Porticoccus sp. | reverse complement strand
TTATGGTGCATGACTCGACCACCAAAAACCGTCAAGGTAATGATATTGGTGACAGCTATCGCTCAGCTATTTTTGTTGAAAATACTGAACAAGCCAAGGTGGCTGATGAGTTGATTAAAGAATATGATGCCAGTGGTATCTTACCCGGTCCGATTACCACAGAAGTAGTAAAAGCCGGACCGTTTTATGAAGCTGAACCAGAACATCAAGATTATTTACAGCATTATCCTAATGGCTATACCTGTCATTGGATTCGTAAAGATTGGGCGTTAAGCAAATAATCAGTCTCAATATAAAAAAGGGCATCTCTCGATGCCCTTTTTTATACCCCTCATATACGACACGCCTCCTCTATCTTTAGATTCACAATTAAACTTCAATTGAATTAGCATTTAATCTATTGCCAGAAAAAATATAATAGGTAAGAGTTAAATTGAATTCAGAAAAAACGGAAGATTTTAAGGCGAACCAAAAGTTGCCTGTATGCTCTCAAACCATATTCTAAGTTTAGGCATTCTAGTGCTAGGAAAAAAAGTGATAGCGCACAGCAAAGAGTTGCATTAAATCTAGACAAAAAATCAAACACTCTGACCCTATTGACTCATGCAGACTGTCAACGCATCGTATTTTCAGCTTACTTTAGCTTCAGTGATTTCGGTGGTAAGTTGAGTGCATGGTAGCGTTGTCAACTACTTCACTGGCGAGTAACCATTGATATGCAGTAATAAAATTTTGTAGTCGTGTAATGTCCTCTGATTTTACTGCCGTTTTGTAAAGTATTGTTAAGATGCTGAGTTTGTATATCCAACAGCACTGCTTTACCAGTATTATTTTGTGAACCAACGAGATAAATATTGTGGCTAATCAAAACGTCTTTATCAGGAGATATTCTTGGCGAAGCTTCTTCATTTGAGGAGTATGAATTCGCTAAAGGACTCATTCAAATAATACGACACAGGCATTATCCAGCACCGTTGCTTAATGAATGTTTACATTTTTTTGCGCTAAGAGAGGAAATGGCGGGAAAAACCGCATGAAAAGGCGCCTAGTCGAGGGTTCTAAATGAAAAAAACAAAGTGTTCTGTTTTTGTCAAATGGTTATCAATGGCTTCATCGCTTCTGCTGAGCGGTTGTAAGGCCGGTGTTTTAGATCCCAAAGGGCCGGTGGGTCATGATGAGCGTACGCTTATTATTACTGCCGTACTACTCATGCTGATCGTCGTCATTCCTGTCATCCTGATGACGCTGGTTTTCGCCTGGAAATATCGGGCCTCAAACAAAAAAGCGGAATACAGACCAAACTGGTCACATTCATCTAAAATCGAAATCGTTGTCTGGACGGTGCCTTGTATCATCATTCTGATTTTAGGAACGATAACTTGGAAAACGACGCATTCTCTCGATCCATTTAAACCTATTGAAACAGCCGATAACCAGAAGCCAATGACAATTGAAGTCATTGCGCTGGACTGGAAGTGGTTATTCATCTATCCAGATCAGAATATTGCAACGGTTAACCAAGTTGCCTTCCCTGAAAATGTGCCTATCCGTTTCAAGATCACCTCAGACACAGTGATGAACTCTTTCTTTATTCCTCAACTGGGTAGTCAGATATACGCTATGCCTGGCATGCAGACTGAAGTCAATTTGCTTGCCCATGAAACCGGTACTTTTGATGGTATGTCTGCCAACTTTAGTGGTGACGGTTTCTCGCATATGAACTTTAAAGCGATTGCCCAAACAAAGTCTCAATTTAATGAGTGGATTAATAAAGTAAAACAGGCACAACGTCCGCTGGATCATGCCAGTTATGACGCATTAGCCAAACCCAGTGAGCAAAATCCAGTTGCTTACTATTCGTCCGTGAAGCCTAACTTGTTCAAATCAACTGTACTTGACTATATGAATATGGACTCGGGTGTGGCCTCAGTAGAAATGAAATCAGATTCCAGGAGTAACTGATGTTAGGTAAATTAACGCTTTCGGACATTCCCTACGATAACCCTATCGTAATGAGTGCGGTCGGCTTTATGGCACTTGCTGGGCTGATTATTTTTGCCCTGATTACATACTATGGTAAGTGGACTTACCTATGGAAAGAGTGGCTGACATCAGTTGATCACAAGAAAATTGGTGTGATGTATTTCGTAGTGGCATTGGTGATGCTACTTCGAGGTTTTTCCGACGCCATCCTGATGCGTTCACAACAAGCCGTGGCGCTGGGTGCCAATCATGGCTATCTGCCACCTGAACATTATGACCAAATTTTCACTGCGCACGGCGTCATTATGATTTTCTTTGTGGCTATGCCGTTCGTCATTGGCCTCATTAATATTGTGGTTCCCTTGCAAATCGGTGCCCGTGATGTAGCTTTCCCATACCTGAACTCGGTCAGCTTTTGGTTGTTCGTAGTCGGTGTGATATTAGTTAACCTGTCACTTGCTGTCGGCGATTTTGCCAAGACAGGCTGGCTAGCCTATCCACCGTTGTCTGGATTGCAATACAGTCCGGATGTCGGCGTTGACTATTATATATGGAGTCTACAGATATCCGGGATAGGGACATTGTTGACCGGTATCAACTTCTTCGTCACTATCATCAAGATGCGTGCACCAGGTATGACGCTAATGAAAATGCCGATTTTCAGCTGGACTGCGCTATGTACCAATGCTTTGATCATCGGTGCATTCCCAGTATTAACTGTGACACTGGCATTATTGACACTAGATCGCTACCTCGGCATGCATTTCTTCACCAGTGCACTGGGCGGCGATATGATGATGTACATCAACCTGATTTGGATTTGGGGACATCCGGAAGTTTATATTTTGGTCCTACCGGTATTTGGTGTCTTCTCGGAAGTCGTTGCAACCTACTCTAAAAAACCATTGTTTGGTTATACATCTATGGTTTATGCAACGATTACCATTACCATACTTTCGTTTGTAGTCTGGTTGCATCACTTCTTCACCATGGGGTCGGGAGCAAACGTCAATGCCTTCTTTGGCATCATGACGATGGTTATTGCCATTCCGACTGGTGTGAAAATATTTAACTGGCTGTTCACTATGTATGGTGGTCGTGTTGAGTTCAGCACACCTTTACTGTGGACACTTGGCTTTATGATTACGTTCAGTATCGGTGGTATGACCGGTGTACTTCTGGCTGTGCCAGGTGCCGACTTTGTCTTGCACAACAGTCTGTTTCTGATTGCTCACTTCCATAATGTCATCATTGGAGGTGTGGTATTCGGCTCAATGGCTGGCTATGTCTACTGGTTCCCGAAAGCATTTGGTTTCAAACTGAATGAACGCTGGGGTAAATATTCATTCTGGTGCTGGCTGGTGGGCTTCTATCTGGCCTTTATGCCACTCTATTACCTTGGTTTCCTTGGGATGACTCGTCGCCTCAACCATTATGACAATCCGGCATTCCAGCCATGGTTAATACTGGCTGCAGTGGGTGCTGTGATTGTCTTGCTGGGAATTATCTTTACCATAGTTCAACTAGTAGTGAGTATTCGTGATCGTCACGCTAATCAGGACGTCACGGGTGATCCATGGGGTGGTCGTACACTGGAGTGGTCAACATCCTCTCCACCGCCTTTCTATAATTTCGCTGAGATACCTGTCGCTTCAGAACTTGATGCCTTCCATGTCATGAAAGAGAAAGGTGATTATCCACATAAGCCTAAGCAATACAAAGAGATTCACATGCCAAAAAATACCGGTATGGGTGTCTTTGTCGGCTTGTTCAGTTTCATTTTTGGTTTTGCCATGATCTGGTACATCTGGTGGCTGGCAATTGTTGGTGTTGTCGGTATTTTGGGCTGCATGGTCTGGCGCAGCTTTGATAATGATGTCGATTACTATGTACCAGTCGAAGAAATCGAGCGCATTGAAGGCGAGTGGCTTGAGAAAGTACATAATTACCAAGAAAAAAATAGTAAGACGAGTGCTGACTCAACTTCTACGCAACCTGCGTAAGTCAATTAATACATTATTAATAACCTAATCAGGCTTAATTATGACTACTGATGTTTTAGATAACGCAAATGCTCACGAGCATGCGCATCAAGATACATCCTCAACAAGGGTGTTCGGTTTCTGGATCTACATAATGAGTGACTGCATTTTGTTTGCGGCTTTGTTCGCGACATATGCAGTACTCGGACACAATTATGCAGGTGGGCCAACAGGTAAAGAGATTTTTGAGTTAGATGGAATACTACTCGAAACATTCTGCCTGTTGTTTAGTAGTATCACCTATGGGTTTGCCATGGTGGCGATGAATAAAGGTCAGCGTCAACTGGTCATAATCTGGCTGGCGATCACCGTTGTACTTGGTGCCAGTTTTGTCGGGCTTGAACTAAACGAGTTCAGTCACCTTATTGCCGAAGGACATAGCTGGCAGAAAAGCGCGTTTCTGTCTTCATTTTTCG
>DRHD01000081.1 GCA_011049795.1 Porticoccus sp. | reverse complement strand
TTTGCCTTGATGTTCAACCAGGCGATGGGGCAATCGTGAATTGCCTGAAGGCAAATGAGGCTGAAGTGAGCGCGGCTTGCACAACAGCGTTAAAAGAAACTGGTATTTGGGATGCACCTATTGGTGGTTCTAAGTAAGAGATTCTGAATAGATATAAATGCTGCACTAAATTGGCAATAGAAAACCAAGGCCGGAAATCGATAATTTCTAATATTTAGAAGGGATTGATCTCCGGCCTTTTTTATTTACACATGTATATTTTGAAAAGAGCTGTTGTAAATACACAGAAGGCATTACTCATAAGAATAGAAGGTATCACTCATAAGAAAGGGTGGTTTAAATCGCTTATGATCTTAACGGCTAGATAGCGAAAAAATTATGCAAAACCAACCTGCATCATCTGTCGTATCGTTTTTAAAGCTTGAGTCAGCAGGCGGCATATTATTGATGTCCTCGGCATTGCTTGCGCTGATCTGTGCAAATACCCCCTTACAGTCAGTGTACGAGCTTTTACTCTCTGTTCCTGTTGCCATTCGTATTGGTGCTTTAGAAATAGCCAAGCCATTATTGCTATGGATCAATGATGGGCTAATGGCAATTTTTTTCTTTTTTATTGGCCTCGAGTTGAAGAGAGAGCTTATTGAAGGTGAGCTTTCGGATAAGCGTAATATCATTTTGCCCGGTATTGGGGCAGTTGGCGGAATGTTAGTTCCTGCCATGATTTATATTTATTTTAATAGCCATGACCCTGTTGCTATGCAAGGCTGGGCAATACCAGCTGCTACTGATATAGCCTTTGCGCTGGGTGTTTTAACCTTACTTGGTCCTCGTGTACCCATTTCAATAAAAATATTTCTTACCTCCCTGGCAATATTTGATGATATTGGTGCAATAGTTATTATTGCCTTTTTTTATACCGCTGAAATCTCATTGACAGCGATGATTGTTGTTGCTTGCAGCATCCTGGTGCTGGCTTGTTTGAATAAATGCAATGTTGTTTCCAGTAGCCCCTATATTCTGGTGGGCGCTATTATGTGGGTAGCAACATTGAAGTCTGGGGTGCATGCCACACTTGCCGGAGTTGTTCTGGCGATGTTTATACCTATCCGTTCCAAGAAGCATCCTGAGATCTCACTATTAAAAACCATGGAGCACGATTTACACTCCATCGTGGCTTTCTTTGTGCTGCCTGTTTTTGCATTTGCCAATGCTGGGATTAGTCTCAAGGGTGTTGGAGTAGACGAGGTTCTTCATAGTGTTCCAATAGGTATTGCTCTCGGTTTGTTTTTTGGCAAACAAATTGGTATTTTTGGGCTGTGTTTGATTGCGGTAAAACTTAAGTTTACAGCGCTTCCTAAAGGTATTTCCTGGTTAACGTTGTATGGCATATCTGCACTGTGCGGCATTGGCTTTACCATGAGTCTTTTTGTCGGTTCATTGGCCTTCGAAGAAACTGGTGTGAACTTATTATTTGATGAACGTTTAGGTATTATTTTGGGATCACTGGCCTCTGGGGTTTTGGGCTATTTTATTTTGGCTTACAGTCTGCGTGGTTCAAGCAAGTCAGAGCAGCCAACCACTGAATCGTCGACAGGTTGACATTATAGGTGTCAATAACGGGTATTTAGCATTCATCTTTTTCTACACTTCCTTGTTCCAGCCATCGTATCTGGCATTTTCTTTCGTAAAAATTGGAAAGTGGTCTATTGGGTGATGATGGCCACCATGTTGGTGGATGTTGATCACCTTCTGGTAAGCCCCATCTATGACTCAACTCGTTGTAGCATTGGTTTTCATCCATTGCATGAGTTTATTCCAATAGCGATATATGTGGTCTTTTGCATGATCCCAAAGCTACGTTATATCGGTATTGGATTGGTTATTCATATGCTTCTGGATACGATAGATTGTCAACTTACCAATGGTGTTTGGTTTGTATAGACAATTTTGACTAGGTAACTTTGTATAGGTAATTTTGTATAGGTAAATAGTACCGCTATATAGCGGGCAGGCTATGCATAGGTTCTATAATATGGACGATGTATTAATGAGTGGTAAGCAGAGGTAAGAATGAACACGAAAGGGAATGATGTTAAAAGACCTAAAAATGCAAAGGGACATGACTTCTCAAAGAAGAGTAAGGTCTCGGTATGGGCCTCCCAGCATCCTTATCAAGACGTTCCCGAGGTGTATTTTGATGAGACATTCAGCCGTAACAATACGCGGGCAATAAACACCTGGTCCAAGAATTTTAATTTAAAATATTTTAACCCTGAGAACATGGAGACCAATGGTGCCCATGAAGGTACCGTCCCTATTAAAAAGGCGGTGGGAGAGTGTTCATTTTCATCCTCGTATATCGACGTGTTGATGGGTAAGGCAAGAAAGAAAAAATTGGACGAGGTTACTTGGATTATCTTGTTGTTTGAGTATGAGTACAGCCCTAAGGTTTCAGGGGTTGATAAGGATAATTATATGTCCTTCCTGGGCGCTTTCGATTATGACGATGGTGCCGATAATCTGTACGAGATGGACTGAATAGATACTATGTTATATCTCAGAAGGCGTGAGTGATGAGTGTTGGTAATAACGAGGCTGTTGATCCCAGTCAGTGCCCATTGTGCGGCCAGTCTAATAACTGTGAGGTGAGTGATGGAGCCAATTGTTGGTGTCGCTCAGAAACCTTTACCGAGGCGTTATTGAATCTTTCAGGAGAGCCGATCCGGAAAAGCTGTATCTGCCTAAGCTGTGTCAGAGAGAGAACGCCTTTAGGATCTGATGCCTCCTAGCTCCTAGGTCGTATCGTTCTAGTAAAGTATCACCCAGATGCTACGCATGATTTCTAGTGTGGGTCTACCCTGGCCAAAAATTAAAGAATCAATCCAGATTACCGATATAAGGTTTACGGATGTTTGAATGCATTGAGATTGATTTCAATGGAATTGGGAAGCCCTGTGTTCGTGGTGATTCAAGCCTTAAGCACTATAAAATACAATATTTTATATTAAGAGGGTTGGCCGTTATAACAAGAACTGGGTATATCTTATAGTTCGGTTATATAGTTCGGTTAATATTATCGTGCCGCCGTACTGTTTTGGTGCGTTTTTATTAGGTTTTATGGCTTTTGTAGACACTTAAATAGGAATAATTATCATTTATAGGTGTCAAACCAAGTGTAGCTGTAATTTATGTGAGGCTACGGGTGTTTTTTGTAACTATCTAAGAAATTGGTATAAAAAGGCACTGAATAACCCTAGATTTTTAAGAAAAGGGCCATTAGACTGCGTACCCTTGACCGTAGAGTCGAAAATTATATAGATTAATTACCTTGAGGGAGTCAATAATGAACCTTATTAAACTGTTTGGAGTATCTGCATTGGTACTGGGCCTAGCCGCATGTGGCGAAGCTGATAAAGCAGCTACTACTGAAGATGCTGGCCATGCAACTGATGCAGCGGCAACCACTCAGGACGCTGTTCAAGAGACTGCTGCTGAAGTAGTAGAGGCAGTAGCAGTAGAGGCAGTAGAAGCGGAAGTAACTGAAGCCGTTGAAGGCGTAAAGACTGAAGCTGAACTTTCCCGAGAGAGAGTTAAGAGCAAATTTGATACCGAGAAATTTGGAGAGGGTACTAGTGGTGACGTTTCTACTGCTCCTGCCCCGTCATTTTTTCTCTCCAAGAACCTAAAACCAGGCGAATATGTTAATGAGCAGGGTGAAACTATTATGAACAGGGACTTGGAAACAGCGGTAGAAAACGATAAGTTACGTCAAATTCCTGAAGGTATAAAACCTGGCAGTGTAGAGCACACAATGTGGCTTCTCGACCAAGAAGAATAATCTCCACGATATTCTTTTACCTGATGTAAAAAATCATCCCAGTGCGGTAACCCCACTGGGATGAGTTTTTTCTACCCTTCTAATTTTTTCATACTTTTCTTGTATTAGCGTTCCCAAGCATCCATTCATAGGGCTTCAGTACTATAGGTGCCACTTTCTGAACGGCGCGTACAACGTTTGACTTTCTGATGGATTGTTATAAACACCTGATTCTATGGAAAAGAGATGGTGTGCCTTCTCGGCAATACTTGGGTCTGTGGGAAATACTTGAGTGGGCGGTTCGACGTCAGAGACAGAGAATAGGCTCGCTGCTCGGTTATGGTTCCAATTGAAGAGTGATGGTTGCGATGAGGCGAGCTTCTAACTCATAGGGTATGAAGATGACCGTACCACCTCACCGCAAAGTGTTGAGGTATTACTTCTCTTGTTTCTGTTCCTGCTCTTTAGGCCGTTCTTTAGATAAGTCCTGATTCGGTTCTTCTTTGGGTTGTTCCTGTTTCTGATCTTTCTTCGGCTCAGTATCTTGGCCGCCGCAAGCGCCACAACAACTGCTCATAGTTTGCTCCTGTAAACGTGAGAAAATAAAGTAAGTGGACGATACCTGAGCAGGTTCTTCCCAGACATGATCAGGATCACTTATTTCTAAATGGCCACTGGTCTCTAAGCGGCCACGCGTTTCTAAACGACATAGATAGGTTGTGGGGCGTAGCTCCAGGGCTAATGATGTTCTCTGTCTACATCCAAGTAGATGCCATTGGTCGCCCTTAGCAGATCAGCCTGTTAAGCTGCCGGTAATTTCCAGACACCACAATCCCCCCAGTATTGCGGGGGCATCGTAGAGCTATCACAGGATCGTTATTTTGAATCAAACTGAGTTTTCATCCCAAAAACTGCAACCGAATCTACTGAAAAATCTATCTTCTCTTGGTTATAAAGAGATGACACCCATTCAGGCGCAGAGCCTGCCCCATATCTTGTCGGGAAAAGATGTTATTGCTCAGGGAAAAACAGGGTCGGGTAAAACCGCAGCCTTTGCTCTTGGCTTGCTGGAAAAGCTCAAGGTAAAGCAATTTCGGGTGCAATCGCTGGTGTTGTGTCCTACCCGTGAGTTGGCTGACCAGGTGGCTAAAGAGATTCGTAGGCTGGCTCGAACGATTCATAACATCAAGGTGCTAACCCTGTGTGGTGGTATGCCGTTTGGCCCTCAGGTTGGGTCGTTGGAACATGGTGCACACATCGTGGTGGGAACACCCGGGCGCATAGAAGAGCATTTGCGCAAAGGGACACTGGAGCTAAACAATTTGAGTACGCTAGTGCTGGATGAGGCCGACCGTATGCTGGATATGGGGTTTCAGCCATCACTGGATGCTATTGTCGAATACATTCCGTCTAAGCGGCAAACAATGCTGTTTAGTGCCACCTTCCCGGATCAAATCCAGTCTATTGCCAAGCGCATCATGGCTTCACCCGTGATGGTTCAGGTGGAATCTACCCATGATAAAAGCACGATTCAGCAGCATTTCTTCAAGGTGGCTGATGATAAGCAGCGACTGACGGCCCTTCGTTTGCTGCTAATGAAGTATCGGCCTGAATCCTCTGTGGTATTTTGCAATACCAAGCGAGAAGCTCAGGAGGTATCTGATGAGCTTGCCGCTTATGGTTTTAGCACCCTGGCACTTCACGGTGATCTAGAGCAGCGGGAGCGTGATCAAGCACTAGTGCGATTTTCGAATAAAAGTATTTCAGTTCTCGTGGCCACCGATGTAGCGGCCCGTGGTTTGGATATTGAAGCACTGGACGCTGTGATTAACTACCAGCTTGCTCGAGATACAGAGGTACATATTCATCGTATAGGTCGTACGGGGCGAGCGGGAAGCAAAGGTATTGCCTGCTCTTTTTACTCGGATAGGGAGCATTATAAGGTCGTTATGCTGGAAGAGTATTTAGACCGGATGATTGTCAGTGAACCACTTCCCCCTACCAATTTACTGGATAAGCCGGTGTTTTACTCTGAAATGGAAACGTTACAAATCGATGGTGGAAAAAAACAAAAAGTCCGTCCGGGGGATATTCTGGGCGCACTAACCGGTGAAGATGGTATTCCAGGAGCGGCGGTAGGGAAGATCAATATTGCAGATAACTGGTCTTATGTGGCGGTTAGCCGCGATGTCTATAAGCTTGCACTCCAAAAATTAGGTCAGGGGAAATTGAAAGGGCGTTCATTTCGGGTCAGGTTAATCAGTCATTAATAGCTTCGTCATTAAACGTGTCGTGATTAGCTATTAGTAATAGGTTCTATCAACGCAGCCTGCCGTTGTCTTTCCCTTGCAGGATCAGCCACCGGAATCGCCGACAGCAATTTTTTGGTGTATTCATGTTGTGGTGCTGCAAACAACGACTCAGTGCTGCCGGTTTCCACTAGTTTTCCATGATGCATCACCGCTATTCGGTCTGCGATATAGCGTACTACTGAGAGATCATGTGAGATAAACAGCATGGTCAGGTGGTGT
Organism: Porticoccus sp.; assembly: GCA_011049795.1. The sequence goes on along the minus strand of DRHD01000081.1, from coordinate 8,632 downwards.
TTATCTACCAGTGTCAGAATCAGATCAAGAATTTGTGCCTGAATGGTTACATCCAGAGCTGATACGGGCTCATCAGCAATGACCAGTTCCGGTTTGGTAGAAATAGCACGACCCACGGCAATTCGCTGCCGTTGGCCGCCGGAGAATTCGTGGGGGTACTTGCGAATAGAAGAGCGGGCGAGGCCCACGTCATCCATCAGTGCTAATACCTGTTCAGTCACCGTTTTTCGAGTAGCAAGGCCATGATAGAGCAGCGGCTCTGCGAGGGTATCAAATACCGTCATACGTGGGTTGAGGGAGGCGTAAGGGTCCTGAAAGATCATCTGCATGTGGCGGCGTATGGGTTTCATCTGAGCAGGTGATAGGCTGGTCAGATCAGTACCATCAAAAACTACACTGCCGCTGGTCACTGGCACCAGTTGCAGAATAGAGCGCCCCAGCGTGGACTTACCTGAGCCTGATTCACCCACTAGCCCTAAAATTTCACCCTGTTTAATATTCAATGAGACGTCATCAACAGCCTTGATAACTTTTTGGTTTCGTTTGAGCCAGCCGCTACTATAGTCATGAAAGTGAGTCTTTAGGCCGTTGATAGCGAGCAGTGGCGTGTTCTCAATACTGTAGGCTTCGGGGCTGGAGGCAGCGGGGTTGGAGGTTTCAGGCTTGGCGCCTTCGGGAATAGAGGCCAGCAGCTTTTTGGTGTAGTCGTGCTGGGTGTTGTAGAAGATGTCATCCACAGGCCCTTGTTCAACTATTAGTCCGTCTTTCATGACGGCTACCTTATCGGCAACACCCGCCACGACGGCGAGATCGTGGCTGATAAAGATCACCGCGATATTTCGTTTCAATTGTAGTGCTTTCACCAGGTCTAGAATTTGGGCCTGGATAGTGACATCCAGTGCGGTAGTGGGTTCGTCACAGATCAACAGCTTGGGCTCGGCAATCAAGGCCATGGCGATCATGACCCGTTGGCGCATTCCTCCGGAAAATTCATGGGGGTAGCTGTTGATACGTTTTTCCGGTTCAACAATGCCCACTTCACCCAATATCTCAATAGCTCGTTGGGTCGCTTCTTTTCGAGAAATGTTGCGGTGATAGATCAGCGGTTCTATTAATTGTTCGCCCACGGTCAGGTAGGGGTTAAGGCAGGTCATCGGGTCTTGGAAGATAATGGCAATGTCGTTGCCACGAATTTGTTGCAGGGCTTTATTGTCGGCCTGGAGTAAATCTCTACCCTCGAATAGGGCTCTGCCTGCGACGATTTTACCCGGTGGTTGTGGGATTAGTTTAAGTAGGCTGTAACAAGCAACAGATTTACCGGACCCTGACTCACCCACAATGGCGAGAGTTTCACCTCGGTCGACACTGAAGCTAATGCCGTCCACAGCTTTTACCACGCCCTCTCGGGTGTGGAAGTGGGTGGTCAAGTTGTCAACTTCTAGTAATGGCATATGATTTATAATCAGTAAGTTATAATGCTATTAATATAATTTACATTAATATATTTTCGCTCAGTTTCTAGAGGCTCGTGGGTCAAGGGCATCCCGTAGTCCGTCACCAAGAAAGTTCAAAGCAAACAGCGTGATGGATAGAGCCAGACCGGGGAATAATAACAACCAGGGATATTCTTCCATGGTCTCTACACCGTAGGATATCAGCAGCCCCCAGGAACTCTGTGGTGGTTGGATACCCAACCCGAGGAAGCTGAGGAATGCTTCCAATAGCATCACACTGGGAATGGTGAGCGTGGTATAGACAATCACTGGTCCCAATGTGTTGGGAATCAAATGACGACGGATAATCGTCCAACGAGACAACCCAAGAGAAACTGCGGCTTCTACAAATTCCTGACGCCGCAAAGACAATACCTGACCGCGAACAATACGGGCCATGGTCAGCCACTCAACAGCACCGATGGCGAGAAATAGCAGAAGAATATTGCGGCCAAATACCACCATTAACAACACGATAAAAATCATAAAGGGCAGGGCGTAGAGAATATCTACCAGGCGCATCATCACGGCGTCCACCCGTCCTCCGGCGTAGCCCGCAATGGTTCCCCAGAGTACGCCGATGATCAACGCCACGCTGGTGGCAATGAAACCCACCATCAGTGAGACGCGACTACCATACATAATGCGGGTCAGCATATCCCGCCCAAATATGTCGGTGCCCAGCCAATGTTCAGCAGAGGGCGGTGCCGCACCCAGTAACAGGTTTTGTTGTTCATAACCGTAGGGCGCGATAAATGGAGTCAGCAGAGCGATGATACAAAAAAAGAGGATAACGCCGAGACCACATAACGCGAATGTATTTTTGCGTAAGCGAAGCCAGGCATCCTGCCAGAGAGAGGTACCTTTCTCCGCTTGAGCTAGCGGATCTGTCAGTACAGGTTCAGGCGGCTTAGATTTAAACACTAGCGGCCCTCCCGTAGCTGGTGCCGCAGTTTGGGGTTGATCCACACGGCGATAACATCGGATAACAGGTTAAATAGAACGATCAAGGTGGCAAAGAACACCGTGGTTCCCAGAATCATGGTGTAGTCCCGATTAAAGGCCGCCTGGACATAGAAGCGACCCAAGCCCGGTATCTGAAAGATTGTTTCCACCACAAAGGAGCCACTGAGTAGCCCCGCAAAGGCGGGGCCGAGGAAGGCGATAACAGGAATCAGCCCGCCTCGCAGTCCGTGTTTCAGCACCACCACCCATTCCGGTAGACCCTTGGCGCGAGCGGTACGAATATAGTCCTGGGACATGACTTCCAGCATGCCGCCGCGACTGAGCCGAGCAAGGAAGGCAGCGTAGCCGGCACCGAGGGTGATGGAAGGTAATATTTTATCGCCGGGTAAGTCTCCCCAGCCGGACACGGGAACCCACTCAAACCAAATCCCAAATACCAGGACTAACAAGGGCCCCATCAAAAAAGAGGGCATACAGATCCCCAGCATGGCAGCTGACATGGGAATGTAGTCCTGTGGTGTGTTGGGCTTTAATGCGGCAAAAACACCGGCACAGACACCGATAATAACGGCCACCAGCATGGCATAAAGTGCCAGTTCAGCCGTAATGGGCAGGCCGCCTGCAATTAGCTCATTGACGGTGCGGCCGGGGTACCGGAAAGAGGGGCCAAATTCACCGTGCACTAGATCATTCAGGTAGCCAAAGTATTGCTGCCAGATGGGTTGATCCAAGTGGTATCTGGCCTCCAGCGCTTTAATAATTTCAGGTGGTACGGCCTTTTCGGCACTAAAAGGGCCGCCGGGAGCAGCGCGCACCAGAAAAAACGTGGCAGTAATGACCACCAGTAAAACCGGGATGGCCTGAAGTAACCGACTGAGAATAAACCGAAACATTAGTGGCTGGCCTCGTCGGAGTTTGCGGAGTCATGTTCTAGCGAGAGTTTCTTGTAGAGTGTGTAGTCGAGAATGTTGGGCTCTAACCCTTTTAAGCTGGGGTGCACCAGGCTCTTGCTGTTGTAGATATAGATAGGGATTACGGGCATATCTTCTAGTAATAGGGCTTCAGCTTCACGCATCAGTTTATAGCGAGTCTCTCTGTCGCTGGCCCTAGGCGCCAGCTTTAATATCAGTTCATCGTAGCGAAGGTTAGACCAACCAGTGCGATTGTTTCCACCATCGGTGATCCACATATCCAGAAATGTGTTTGGGTCAACATAGTCGCCAATCCATCCTGCTCTGGCGATGGAATAGTCGCCATTATCCACAGAATCTAGGTATACCTTCCAGTCCTGATTATTGAGAATGATATTAACGCCCAGATACTGGTTCCACATCTGCTGTATAGCGACGGCTATCTTTCGGTGACCTTCGGATGTGTTGTAAAGCAATTCGGTGACAGGAAAGCCTTCTCCATTGGGGTACCCAGCGTCTGCAAGGAGTTGACGGGCCTTTTCTGGATTGAATGCAAACCCTGCATCAGCGGTATAGCCAAGGGTATCGGGTGGGGTAAACGTAAAGGCGGGGACTTCACCGCCCTTGGTCACTTGTTCCACAATCTGTTTGCCATTAATACTCATGGCTAGCGCTTGGCGCACTCGTTTATCGCTGAGGTGCGGTAGTTTTGTGTTAATCCGATAAAAGTAGTTACCCAAGTAGGGGTGACTATGAAGTAACCCTGGCTTTTGCTTCTGGTAGGTTGCCACTTTGTCGATGGGAATACTGGCGGTGTGGTGCAATTGATCGGAGCGAAACATCCGCTCTTCAGTGGTGACATTTTCTGTTGGGTGAAAACGAATACCGTTCAGTTTTACGGAAGCCGCGTCCCAGTAATGAGGGTTCTTTGCTACTTCTACCTTTTTGAATAATTGCCACTCGGTGAGTAGAAAAGGGCCGTTGCCCACGAAGTTTCCCGGGCGAGTCCAAAGACTGCCACGTTCATCAGGTGCGCCAAATTTCTCAATGGTGGCTCGATGGACTGGAAACATACTGTAGTGATCTAACAGTTGTAAGAAATAGGGTGTGGGATTGGTCAATTCAACCTGAAGGGTATGGTCATCGAGCACCTTGACCCCCACTTGGGAAAAGTCGTCGATTTCCTGCTTCAGGTAAGCCTCAGCATTTTTAACTGGGAAGAACATATAGGCGTACTGATTACCCAGTGTGGGTTGCAATGCGCGCCACCACGACCAGGCAAAGTCGTGGGCGGTGACTGGGTCGCCATTGGACCATTGTGCGTTGTGGCGCAGCTGGAAGGTATAGGTTTTACCATCGTCGCTTATAACCCAGCTTTCAGCCACACCGGGTATTGGCTCAAGTGTTGCGGGGTCTTTGAGTACCAGCCCTTCGAGTAAGGCTGTAAGAATATGATGTTCAGGAACACCAGTGACAATATGGGGGTCTAGTTCCTGAGGATCGGTACCATTACCCCAATGGAGAATGCCATCTCGATTGCCTGTGGTGACATTACTTTCGCCACCACTGCATCCACCCAGTAGTAAGGTAGTGAGCAACAGAGTAGTGATCAGTAGGATGAAGCTACAGTTTTTAGTCCAGAACATGCTTTTAACAACGCCATTTGTTAGCGCTCTATGGTAGGCAAGGATGTCGCCAAGTACCAGCCCGGATTGCAGTTGAAATGCAGCGACGAACCAACCATAATGCGCAGCCTCAAGGCCTAGTGCATCAGGCCAACCTTTTTATGGTGACCCCTGTTGGTCCCCTCGCAATGATTTTCTGCGAACTCCGCCAGGCCCGGAAGGGAGCAACGGTAGTGGTTATATCATGTGCCGAGGTGTGGCTGGCAGGGGAAGCCACCAGTTATTACTCTCTACAGTCAGTACTCTAAATCCAGCAATTATTTAAAATAGGTAAGGCGCTTTATAGCTTTGGGCTTCTCAGCTTACTAACGCAATTCCTCCCCCCCTCCGTGTTTCACCCTCAGACCTCCACCCAAAAAGTGTAGTCTGAAAATTTCTACCATATGTTCTCCTTGACATCATCAATAAACAAAGATTAGTCTTTTGTCGAAATAGAACTAGCATGTTCAATAAAAACAATATCAGGGAGTATGGATACAGTGATTTCTTCCGTTCAGTCGGCGGGCCGGTTTGGCGCAGCAGCCAACATAGTGCTCAATATCAATAGCCAGTCTTTATATTCCCACGGTCATGCACCACCTGACCTAACATCACACTCTGAGTTTCCCCGAACACCCCCCGCATAACCACCGCTACACATGTTAAATGTGTTCGTGATGCGCCGTTTGTAATTCCGTTTTCTATGGAAGGATTTCCCATGCCCCGTTTGTTGTCACTCTCTATTTTTGATCGTGCTGTTTATACCCGTGCCTTGTTTTCCGCTGTTGTGCTGTTGGTGTCGATCACCACGCAAGCAGGCACCTTTACTAATGTCAGCACCACACTGACGGCGCCAGCCACCAGTACAGGCAGCCATACAGTGAGCTTTAAAACAGAGGCTTACGGCACGCACTATCTGCAAGAAAAAAAGAACAGTGGCAGTTGGGTTAATAGGGCGTCTTATGTCACTGGTACCAGTAATCCCTACCCCGTAATTACACGAAATGTATCGCGTTCAGGGCTTGCGGCAGCAACTTATTCTTACCGTGTCAAATTTGTACCTGGGGCGTCGTCCCCTCTGGGTACAGCGGCTATGTACAGCAATACCAAAACCGTCTTTGTGTCCATCGCTCCAGGTGTTCCGGCGTCTATTAGTGCCCCATCGACCGATAACAATGGTGCCTTTACCGTCAGTTGGGGGTCGGCCTCAGGGACAATCACTAGCTATAAATTACAGCAACAACTGAACAGCGGCAGCTGGGGTCAGGTTTATAGCGGTACCAGTCGATCAAAAGCAATCAGCGGGTTGGGTAATGGCACCTATAAATACCGGGTAAAAGCTTGTAATAGTGCGGGTTGTAGTGGTTATCGAACCGCAGGCAATACAACGGTTGTTACCCACCCGCCGGGTGTTCCCCCAGTTATCACCATAACGGAACTATAGGGGGGGGTGGCTATGAAAGACTCACTCAATTTGCTCACCACAACTACGCCATCATCGCGTATTTCTATGGAAGGGAAGGCTATGCTCCAGTTGTCATCAATGACAGTTACGATTCGAAGGTTCTTTTATGCCTTCTTCTTTTTGATATCCGTTAGTGGGCATGCGGCTACTTATTATGATTCTGATTTTAATATGGCGGTTCCTCCTACTAGTACGGGGACTCATACAGTCACATTTGATTGGAGTGGTTTTACTACTTACTATCTAGAAGAAAAGAAAAATAATGGTAGTTGGACTACGGTATACACTATTCCTAGCGGTGCTACTGTGCCTACAGTTAGTATTACTTTGGCAGACCGAACTTCTGGTACCTACACCTATCGGGTAAAATTTGCTTTTTATCTTAACGGGAATGTTTACTATGGCCTAAATAAAAGTGTAGTAGTCTCTACCGTCCCTGGTGTTCCATCTTCTATTTCGACTTCGCCCGTTGCAGGCAATGATGGTGCCTTCAGCGTTAACTGGGGAACAGCCTCTGGCACGGTAACGAGTTATAAGCTTGAGCAGCAAGTTAATGGTGGTTCCTGGAGCCAAATTTATAGTGGCACCAGTCGATCAAAAGCCTTTAGTGGGCTGGCCGATGGCAGTTATAAATACCGCGTTAAAGCTTGTAATAGCATTGGGTGTAGTGGTTATAAAACGCTCTCTAGCACTTATGTGGTGACATCTCCTACCAGTTCAACAACTTCCGTCATTCACAGCATCCGTAAAAGCCATAAAATTGATTGGGCTGCCGCTACGGGTAGTTTTGATGCCTACCAACTCTACCAAAAAATCAATGATACCAATTGGACTCAGGTTTATGAGGGGCTGGGCTTGAGTGCCACCTTTACTGACCTTGCCGATGGTCATTACCAATATTGGGTTAGAGCCTGTAATACCGAAGGCAGTAACACCTCCTGTAGTGCCTACCAAGCCAGCGATCGCTTAACCCTAAGCTATATTGATACCCCCACTGATCTGACTGTACCCAGCGGTGATGCCGATGGCGCCTACACGATCAGTTGGCAACCTGGGCAGGGCACAGCTACGTCCTATACGTTGCAAGAGCAGTTGAATGGTGGCGCATGGACAACCGTCCAGGACACTGTGGACACTACTTACATTGCTTCTGGTAAAACCAACAACCAATACAGCTATCAAGTCCGTGGTTGTAATCTGGGTGGTTGTACCGACTACACCACAGCCCAAACCGTAAACGTCCAAATTGCAGGGCAGCCTGGCCCCATCACTGGCCCGGATAATCTTCAGGAAGTGGATGACTTTACCCTGGTTTGGGGCACCGCTTCAGGTACTGTGACTCGCTATGAGTTGGAAGAACAACCTGATGGTGGTAATTGGAGCCAGATTTATAGTGGCACAGCCACAACACAGAGTTTCACCGACCATAACTTTGGTACCTATCACTACCGTGCCAGAGCCTGTAACGATGTTGGTTGTGGTAGCTATACCGCAGATAAATCCGTCAGTATTACCTTTACCGTGCCGCCACAGGAACCACCGACACCTTTCGATGCTATCGGTAATTTGAGTAGCCTGGTCTCCCAGGCCGAGGTTGATGCTACTGATACCGTGGGTTCTGTAGGTGGCTCCTTCCGTGTCGATGAAAGCGGTGCCGCCACCTACAGCGTACCCATTGCCACCGTCAAAGGTACCGCCGGTGTGGTGCCTCAAATCAGCCTTAATTATTCCAGCCAGGCCGGTAATGGTTTGATGGGTAAAGGCTGGTCCATTGGAGGCCTTAGCGCCGTCACCCGTTGTCGCCAAACCCTGTCCCAGGACAAATCCGCCAAAGCCATTACTTGGAGTGCCAATGATCGTTTCTGCCTTGATGGTCAGCGACTCTTAAAAGTGACCGGTGCCAGTTACGGTGCCGTCGGTGCCACCTACAAAAGCGAGATCGACAGCTTTGCCAAAGTCACTTCTGTGGGCGGCAGCGCGGACCATCCCGACTACTTCACTGTCGAGCGTAAAGATGGTTCTGTGTCCACTTATGGGGGTAGTGGCAATGTCGATGCCGAGCAGGAAGCGCGCAATGCCGATGACAGTGTCACCACCAAAACCCTGACCTGGGCGCTGGATATATTTGAAGAC
>DRHD01000080.1 GCA_011049795.1 Porticoccus sp. | reverse complement strand
TTATTTTCCGTAGGTCCTTTTTATTTGGAATTATTTTTATTATTTAGGCTTGGGCCCTTTAGAACGGAGTCGCTTTAACTGCCTATCCCTACGCACTTTATCATCGGGTAAGAGTCGTTTTTGTTTTTTGGCCACCCGCATATCTACCGTCACCAATAGATCGTTGAGTGCTTTTTCATCAAGTTCAACCCACTGTCCACGACGGGTATAAGAGGGCATAAAAATAGGTCCGAACCTTACTCGCTTAAGACGGTTGACCTCAACATTCTGGGATTCCCACAATCGCCTGATTTCGCGGTTCTTCCCCTCCATCAGTGCCACGGTATACCAACCGTTAGTGCCGACTCTCTCACCAGGCACAATATCGCTAAACTTTGCCATACCATCTTCGAGCAGAACACCCTCACGAAGTCGCTTCAACATATCATCATCAACAGCACCGTGTACCCGAACCAGATACTCACGATCTATTCTGGAAGATGGATGCATTAGCTTATTGGCCAGCTCACCATTATTGGTAAAAAGAAGTAACCCCGTGGTATTGATATCCAAACGACCCACGGCAATCCACCGCTCGTTTTTCAGGCGAGGCAAGTGTTCAAATACCGTTTTTCGTCCTTCAGGATCAGAGCGAGTACAGACTTCACCTTCGGGCTTGTTGTACAGCAACACGCGGATTCTCTGATCTTTGGCGGGGAGTTTAGCGCGCTTACCATCTACGGAAACGGCATCATCCAATGAAGCTCGATCACCGAGTTTGGCCACCTTGCCATTGACAGTAACACGACCATCAGCGATCCACTTTTCAAGCTCACGACGTGAACCATAACCGGCCGCAGCCAATATTTTTTGTAGTTTTTCAGACATTGAGGTTACAGGTTCTCTTGATGGTTTTCAGCGGTTTGAAGGTTAGCATCTACGTCAGAATCAGCCACTTCAGAATTGACACATTCATCGACGGATACCAATTCTTCTTGTTCGTCCGTTTCTGACAATTCCCCTTGGGCATCAGGTGCTGCTTGAGCTTCTTTCCCTACCATTTTCTCTGCGAGCTCTAGGGCAAGCTCAGGGTTAATTTCTTCAATATCCTTAATGTCATTGAGTGATGGTAGCTCTTCAAGATTTTTAAGGCTGAAATAGTCAAGAAACTGTCGAGTCGTGGCATAAAGTGCTGGCCGACCCGGGACATCCCGGTGCCCAACGACACGTACCCACTCTCTCTCAAGCAGAGTTTTAATAATTTCAGAACTGACCGACACACCCCGAATCTCTTCAATATCGCCACGGGTAATTGGCTGACGGTAAGCAATTAGCGCCAATGTTTCCAAGAGTGCACGGGAATACTTTTTTGGCTTTTCATCCCATAAACGATTAACCCACTCTGACAGCTCCTCACGCACTTGAAAGCGGTAACCACTACCCGTCCGCTTGAGCTCAAATCCACGGCCAGAGCAATCTCCCTCGATTTCTTCAAGTGCGGCTAATATCTGATCTCGAGGTGGAATCTGAAACTCATCAAACAGCTTTTCCAGATGCCCAACATCCAGAGAACGCCCCGCTGCCAGCAGAGCACCTTCTATAATTTTTCTCAGTTGATCACTTTCCATTTTTCTTTGCTATCTAATCTCTGTGTTCACATTACGACGAACGCGCTTTAACATGGATTGCCCCATAAGCTTCACTCTGAACAATTTCTACAAGTGACTCTTTGATTAATTCCATGATAGCCAAAAAGGTCACTACTACACCTATTTTCCCTTCGCTCAGCCTGAACAAGCTAACAAAAGGTACGAACTGCTTCCCTGACAACGTGTCCAGCACCTGTGACATTCGCTCTCTTGTAGAAAGGCGCTCTAACTGTATCTGGTGGCTCTCAAACATTTCTGCCCTCAGGAGCACTTCTGATAATGCCAGCAGGACTTCTTGCATGTCCACATCTGGCTGAGGGCGCTCTTTACTACGATCTGGTTCTTTCGCTGTAGCTACAAATACATCCCGACCCAAGCGCGGCAAACTATCAATATCTTCAGCAGCTCTCTTAAAGCGCTCATACTCCTGCAGACGACGAATCAATTCAGCCCGAGGATCTTCCTCATCCTCTTCCACTGCTTGTCGAGGAAGCAACATCCGAGATTTAATTTCAGCCAACATCGCTGCCATCAACAGATACTCTGCAGCCAATTCAAACTGCATGGCTTTCATCATATCGATATAACCCATGTACTGACGGGTGATTTCAGCAACGTTGATTTCCAGAATATCCAGATTCTGACGCTTGATCATATAGAGCAGCAAGTCTAAGGGCCCTTCAAAAGCCTCTAGGAAGACCTCTAAGGCTTCAGGTGGGATATACAGGTCTTTGGGTAGCGCCGTGATTTCTTTCCCCAAGACCACAGCAAATGGCATCTCCTCCTGCAGAGGATGAGATGCAATGCCTGTCGTTGTTATTGGGCTAGTCTCTTCAGACCCGCTGGGGATAGCTTCCGTAGACATGGGTGATGCATCAGCACTTAATAAAGAGCACCATTATACTGTGATTCATTAAGACAACCAGTGTGTGTCCACTAGACAATCAGTAAGAATCTATTCAGTAAAAATTATTATGGAGGTAAGACTGGACTTAAGCCTTGATGAGCTAAAACTAATGGGTGGAGATGATGTTTATCACATGCTTAATGAGTGATTAACGCTGAAAATCATCAAACTGCCCCATACCTTGGCGAGTCACATCAGGCGCCTCACCCGTGAGATCTACCACGGTGGTAGGCTCAAGGCCGCAATAGCCTCCTTCAACAATCAGGTCTACGTGGTGCTCTAACAGATCACGAATATCGTATGGATCTGTCAGAGGGTATTCATCACCCGGCATAATCAAGGTGACACTCATAATAGGTTCACCCAGATCCTCCAGCAAGGCCAGTGCGATCGCATTCTCTGGCACCCGCAAACCAATGGTTTTTCGCTTGGCATGCATGAGTCTGCGAGGGACCTCAGAGGTTGCCTCTAAAATAAAGGTATAGGGTCCCGGCGTATGCGCCTTCAGTGAACGGTACGTTTGATTGTCCACCCTGGCATAAACAGACAGTTCAGATAGATCACGACACATCAGCGTAAAATTGTGGTTCTTATCCAACTGCCTAATCTGACGAATTTTATCCAGCGCCTTTTTATCACCAATATGACACCCAAGAGCATAGGCTGAATCCGTTGGGTAAACGATGATTCCACCTTTGCGAATAATTTCAACCGCCTGACGAACAAGCCTTGCCTGTGGGTTTTCAGGGTGTATAGAGAAAAACTGACTCATGATGCAACTACACCGAGGGTAAAAGCTAATTATCTCACACAAGGCAGTAAAGGTAGGAGAAAAACTCAAGGCTTTTGGTCACAGAACCCACGACAAAAGCGAAGGCAGACTTAGACAATCACTTTCTGTTTAAAGAATTTCTCTTCAAAATCAGCAACCGGTATTGGTTTACTAAAATAGTAGCCTTGGCAAGTATCGCACCCTAGCTCTTGGAGGAGGCGATATTGGTATTCAGTCTCAACCCCCTCAGCCACAGTGCCAAGCCCCATACTTGTAGCCAATGCAATAATACCTGTGACAATTGCTCTATCACTTTCATCTTCTTCTAGATCTCGGATGAACATTCTGTCAATTTTCAACACATCAACAGGTAGCCGTTTCAAGTAATTAAGCGAAGAAAAACCGCTACCAAAATCATCAATCGCCAGGGTCAGCCCCATTTCCCTCATAGCGTTCAATTCGCCTTCAATCTCTTCCGGGTTCTCCATCAAGGTACTTTCTGTAATTTCCAGCTCTAACCTATTGGGATTAACATCATACTGCTCTAGCATTTTTCTCAGCTTGTCATTAAAGCCCTCTGCTTGAATATCCTTAGTGGACATATTCACGGCAACCTTGAACAACTCATTACCGCTGTTACTCCAAGCTTGCAATTGCCGACAGGCATCTTCCAACACCCAGTCACTGACTTGATTAATAAGCCCAGACTCTTCAGCCAAGGGGATAAATGTATCGGGCATCACCAATCCGTGTCTCGGATGATTCCAACGGATCAACGCTTCGGCACCGATTACTTCACCTGTAGCCAAGTCAATCTGAGGCTGGTAATACAGCACTAGCTCATTAGCACCAATTGCCGAACGTAACTCTCTATCCAGCTCCATACGCCGAGCAATTTCATCTTCCATCCCCTGCACATAGAAACAATAGCCATTTCTCTGTTCTTTGGCGCGAAACATGGCTGAATCTGCATGCTTTATCAGAGTGCCGATATCCGCCCCATCATCCGGGAACATGGATACCCCTATACTGGTGGTAACAAACATTTCTTGCTGAAGAAACACAAAGGGCTGACTCAGGGCATCGCAGATTTTAGCTGCAATTTTAGATACAATTTCTTGGTCAGTGACACCTTCAAGCACTACGGTAAATTCATCTCCACCTAAACGGGCGATAAAGTCTTGATTCCGGACACATCGGCGAATCCGGTCGGATACAGCTTTAAGCAGCAGGTCACCCGCATCGTGACCGAGGGTGTCATTGATTAATTTAAATCGATCCAGATCAAGAAATAGTATCGCTATTTTTTTCCCTTCCAATTGTGCACGATTCACCATCACTCTAAGCTGTTGCATCAAGTTCGTACGGTTAGGAAGACCCGTCAACTGATCATGGTAAGCGAGCTGTTTAACATGTTTCTCTACCTTGTTTGCCTGAATGAGACGAGATACGCGCTGCTTCAGCACGGCGAAATGAATGGGCTTGGGAATAAAGTCAGTCGCTCCAGCAGCAAAAGCTTTTACAATGGACTCTTCGTTATCAAGGGCCGTAATCATTAGCACCGGTGTATCGGCGCCATTTGGTAGCTCTCGAATACGCTCACAGGCCATAAAACCATCAACTTCCGGCATCATTGCATCCATCAACACCAAATCGGGCATTCTGCGCTGACATATAGAAATAGCATGCATTCCGTTACTGGCTTCTTCGATAACGTAATCCTCTGACTTAAACACATTCTTCAATGCAAGCCGCATGGAACGGTCGTCATCTACAATCAATAAATAATGCCCCTTCTCACGCCCTTGGATACTGTCATCAGCTGCCAGAATGTACTCTTCCAAATCTCGCCCTAACTTGGTATATGCCTCCACTAAGTTCTTATATAATTTTTCTGAACCCGTTAACTCTGCCGCAGCACCCTTATCTTCCAGCAATCGAGAAAGCTCAACGACCTGGTACGCACCATAATTTAACGCGCTCCCTTTAATGGTATGCGCCAACTCCCTAACCTGTTTAGTATCCGTTTGAGCAATTGCCTCTTTTAACGACCGCAAATAGACTGGCGTATCCTCAAGAAAGGCCTCGATCATCGAAACAATTACTTCTCCAATACCATCTTTTAGCTCCTGAAGGACCAAGGGGTCGTAACTGGCACTGCTGTCCACGATGGCAGACTCATCAGGGCTAAATTCACCTAACTGGCTATCAGAAGTTTCAGGTAAATCTCTGGGCACCCATTTGACTAAGGTGTTTGCTAACTCATCAATACGCAAGGGTTTGGAGAGGAAATCATCCATCCCTACATCCTTACAGCGGTCCATCTCAACCTGCGTATTATTTGCTGTCATGGCAATGATAGGTACGCAGTTATCTGCATTTTCCCCGCCCTCATACATTCTGATTTGGCGAGTGGCATCGTAGCCGTTCATAACCGGCATATAACAGTCCATCAAAACAGCATCAAATCGGTTGCGAATAATTGCTTCAACAGCCTCCTTACCCGTAGATGCCAGTTCACACCGGCACCCCATTCGCTCCAGCATACCAATAGCTACCTGCTGGTTAGCTCTATTATCATCAACCACCAGAATTCTCTTGGGCCGACTGTAGAGTTTCTCTATTGTCTTCCGTCGTGGCTCTGATTTTTCGGTCTCACCCTGCCCCAATAATTGCTTCTCAAGACAGGTATTTATCTCTTTCGGACGCAACGGCTTATTCAGTCGGGTCATACTGTAATCGTTATGTATATCCCCCATCGTCCAAGGATTACTCAGCATCAGAATAGTGGTGTTTTTCAGGGAGGGCTCCTCCCGTGTCAACTTAAGAAAATCCATTCCCTTGAGCCCGGGCATATCTTCATCAACAATTAGAATATCCAGGCTACTACCGTTTGCTGACATATCACGAATCACGTCAAGCGCCTTAATACCTGTATCCAGAGTGGTACAGTCAATACCTTTTTGCTCAAGCTGCTGGGCACCAAATTCTCGGACTATCTCGCTATCATCCACCAACAGTGCATTTAGACCTGAAAAAGCCGGTACAGGTGCCTCATCAGGCTTGCCGACATCTAACCTCGGAGTAGGCACAGTAAACCAGAATGAGCTCCCCATCCCTGGCTGACTCGAGACTGAGATATCTCCACCCATCAACTCGACTATCTGCTTACTAATAGCCAACCCAAGACCTGTTCCTTCATATTCCTTAGTGCTGGATGAATCTGCTTGAGTAAATGCATCAAAGATGCGCTGTTGGTCTTCTGTAGTAATCCCAATACCGGTATCACGAACCTCAAACCGAACCAGTAATTCATTCTCAGAGGATGGAGTTTCTACGTCGAGAACATCCATGTGAATTGATACTTCACCAACATCAGCAAACTTAATGGCGTTACCAACCAGGTTGATCAATACCTGTCGAAGACGTGAAGAATCTGAATGAATCATTCTTGGAACATCAGGAGAAATGACGTAACCAAAGTCTAAATTCTTTTTAAGCGCCTGATTAGCGAGCAAGTTAATGACATCATCTAGCAATTCCTGAATGTAACAATCTTCCTTAACGATAGAAAGATTATTGGAATCGACCTGAGAAAAATTAAGAATTTCATCAATCAGTTGTAGTAGGCTCTCGCCTGAGGTTTTTGCCGTTTCAACATATTCAAGCTGTTTAGAGCTGAGGCCCATGGTCATGAGCAAATCAAGCATCCCCAACACAGCATTCATTGGCGTGCGTAGTTCATGAGTGACATTCGCTGCAAACTCACCTTTAACACGAGCAGACTCTAGAGCAGCCGACATAGCATGCATCAACTCCTTCTGCCGGTTTTCCAGTGCTTCCATCATGGAGTTAAAGGCATGTTGCATATCAGTGATATCAACAGGGCCACCCACGTCAGCCCGAATAATAGAGTCACCTTCTTCTGCCTGCTTCATGGTTGCAGCAAGTTTTTCTAACGGCTTTGTCAATCGACGTGAAATACCGAGTAAGAGCAGCAGCAGGACAACTGCAACCAACAAGGAAATCAGAAGATTGCCCCGCAAAATACTCCGTTCCATCAAGATAACGGTATCCTTCCCCATCAGTACCGTTATATAACCTAGAGAGACTTCTTTCTCTTCATCTTCACCATAAAGCTCTCCCCAGACGCTGTCTTGTGAAGCTCCAGCCACTACCGGGGATGAAAATGACCAATAATCATTATCTTCGTGAACCATCTTTGCGACAGAGGGCTTATAGAAGGGGACTTGGGTAACGACCTCGCCCCCGATGTGTAATACGGTGCCTGTTTCAGTAACAATAGCTACCGCCTTAACACCAGGGAAATTCAAAGCTGTATCTACGATATCTTTGGCGCTTTCTTTACTGTGATAAAGCAAAGCCAACTCACTCTGCTTGGCCAGTGAATCAGTCACCTGTAAGCCTTGCTGAATCTCCCGGTCACGCACAATCTGGCTAGAAATATTACTTACCGCGATAGAGGTTGTTACCGCCATAACAAGAATACCGACGACAAAAATCAAACTCAGTTGGTTTCTGAACTTCATCCCCGGCGCTTTCTTGTTTGGTTTAGCCTCCACCTGTTTTACCTCGCAGGCAACAGCAAGTCGATGTGATCTTTTACTTCCGCTGTCAGTGCTAGACCAAGATGATTACCCGTTCTCTCATTAACGGCAACCAAAACATCCCTCAAGGGCTGCATACCCGGTTTAGCCTCATCACTGAGAACTTTATTTGCTAATTTACCAAGGCTTTTCCCCATATCCCTATTACTAGGGTACACGGCGAATAATGCCCCGTGCTTTACATGTAGGGGGTTCGATGAAAAGACAACCAAATTCTTGCTCCATGCGGCATCTAGCAATAGCGAAAAAATGGCACTATTCACATAGGAGCCATCTTGTAATATCCAGATTGAATCACCAGCACTCGCACCTGCTATTAATTCTGCATAGATGTTTGCTGCCTCACGTATATCTCTACTTTCATGAACAATCAGTTTTTTACCGTGTTCCGATAGATACTCACTAGCACCTTCCAGCTGCATATCAATACCACTGGATTTTTTTACCACATGAACCTGCTTGACAAAAGGAGACAATAATATCAATTTGTCCAGTACCACCTTGGGATCTGGCACCATCGATATCCCTGGATAGCCGTGCTGCTCTTCGCTCACCGCGCCCAATACGACAAGTACATTACTATCTGAGGCCTTAAGACTGGAAAGACTCCGTTTCCCAAGGGCTAGTACTATATCAGGCTTCTTACGAGTTAGAAGTGAGCCTACTTCTTCACCTTCTCGAATAGATACCGAACTAGTATCACCCACAAAGCCCTCTTCAGCACCAGTGGTTATATCATAAAAAATCTGAGAAAACGGGGCTCTAACCTCAGGGTACATCACCAGCAACTCGGCGCTCTGCCCTCTTGTGCTAATACTACATAGCAATAAAAAGAAGAAAAGAAAAATAGGCAAAGAACTACTATTCAACCGCCTTTCTATACAATAAAAATTCTGCTTCATCCGTGTTTTCCCTCACCGCTTTTTATCGGCAATACTTCATTCCTAAAAGTGATAGCGAATTTCTGCTAATACTGTTTGTCCAGGCAAAGGCAAGTCATCTTGAATTGGTGGAGGAAGTACTCCACCTGCAAGACTAGGTTCACGAGCATCTTCATCAAACAGGTTTTTTACCATCAGAGCCATGTCAACATGCTCCCACAACGACTTATGTCTCAGGGTCAAATCTACCAGTACATAGTCATCCACATCAGAGCGATCATCACCTACACCTGACGCCCGATTCCGATCCATCACCCAGTTAGCTTGCATATTAAGATTCCATGATTCAGCAAGGCTCCAGTTAGCGCTTAAATAAAACTGTTTCTCAGGCGAATATGCCGCATCCGCATTTAAATTTTCATCATCGGATTTTTGCCAAGAAAAATTACTGGTTAAGTCCAATTCCCTTGTTGCCTGCCAGCTCACCTCAAACTCAAGGCCATGACCGGTTTGCTCTCCAGCATTTTCAGCTACAGCACCTCCTGGCCCTGGAACAAACTGAATAATATCCTCCCATTTATAATAAAAAGCATTCAAATTAAACGTGAGGTCATGACTAGGCCGGTAATCAAATGCTATTTCATAACTCTTCATTTCTTCCGGATCTAATTCAGGGTTCCCTTCAATTAGAGGGTTGTTAATGGCACGAGTTTGCGCAAAGGACGGTGCTCTAAATGCTTCGCCATAAATAAATTTTGTAGTCAAATTTCTTGTTGTTGACCAGACCACAGCCAAACGTGGATTTACTGTATCTCCAAAATCTGAGTAATGATCATAGCGAACGCCGGCTGTTAGCTCCCAATCATTAAATAGTTGCCATACATCTTGAATAAAAACATAGGTATTTTCTCGGCTTCCTTCGGTTATAAAGACGTACTCCGTATCGGTTACGTCAACAACCGGATCACCAGGGACAATTGGATCTCCTGTAGATGGGTCCTTACCAAAGTTTTTAGACTCTTCTACTTCATAAAGCTCGCCATGGTAATAACCCGAACCAAAAGCAATCTTATGTCTGCTTATACCTGTATAGAGGCTAGAAAAATTAAATCTTGTATGTCTCTCCTTAACTTCAGGAGTTCCGATGACACCATCGGGATAGACAGAGAAACCACCCAAAGGTGGCACTATGGTTCCCGCTGGAAAAAGCACTAAATCACCGTCAACTTCTTGTGTAGTATGCAAATAACTTGTCTGAACTTTTACTGCCAAATCGTCTAAAAACTCTTTATTTTCATAGGTTAAATCTACATTTAATCTATCACTTGAAAACGCATTGTCAGCAGCCAACGCCTGTGCTGCCCCAGCATAATCCCCCGCATCCTCTCTAATCTGTGCTCCAGCTCTTAGCTTGAGGTTTTTATAGGCCAGCTCCACACGTGCGTCTAAATTTTCTCTCTCCATGTTCACTGATCCAGGAGCTAATGATGCACTAGTCCCAGTAAGAGAATCCCATGTTGACTGTGCGTCTGATCTTACCTTTTCATCAAAACCGTCTGTTTCATGACTTTCTACAACACCATAATACTTGAGCTCACCTACTGACCCACCACCACTGAACCAATAGTCTTTTCTATTATGTGTCCCATACCTCACCCCAGTTTTAAATTGAGACACCCCATCGGCCTCATGAGTGACAATATTAATAACCCCTGCAAATGCATCTGCACCATATAGTGCAGAACCGGGCCCCCTGATCACTTCGATTCTTGAAATTGCCTGAACCGGCATGCCGCCCCAAACCAGGTTTCTATCGCCTTGAAATAAATTAGTTATCGGTATCCCATTAATTAGCATCAAAACCTGTGGATTATAACTGGCATGAATACCACGAAATGTATAAATCGGATTAAAGCCTGCAGCATCTCGTGCCACATGGAGCCCAGGGATGGTCTCCAGGATTTCATCAATATCAGTAGCCCCCATTCGCTCAATTTGTTTATCAGTCACAACGGAGGCTACTGCAGGAGCTTTATGAATGGGTTGCGCCGAGCCCGTTGCGATGCTGATAAATTCTTCCCCACCATATAGGGACATCAATTCCATCTCTGAGGTATCGCCCGTATCATCAGCCAAGGCAGCCAAGGGTGATAAAAGGAATACTGCAACAGATAAACGTAGAGTTAGTTTCATTTTTTATTTACCCCAAACTCTTGGTTCCGCAGTCCCTTGGGAATTTATACGAGAAACACGAAGTGGAAAAAAGGCACCTTCAGGCTTTTTTAACGCATCGATATAGCAAGGAAAAACACCCGCAGTGAATGTTAATGTTGCAATATGATAAAGCTCTTTTGGTTTGATACCTTCATCCGCCAGCAAACCGGCAACAACGCCAGATGCATTAATACGATATTTATACCTAGAAGTACTTAAGTACTTGTCTACCTCAAATGCCAGATTAGTATAATGGCCATCACCCGCATCCATTGATTTGGCAAAATCCATTAATGGGATCACTCTTTCGTCTTGATCAACTACAGGCCTTCCATAACCATAAATTCCTCTGTACTTCTTGATCTCAGACTTCACAACATCTTCGAGAAGAGCTCCTTTTTCTATCTTTTCTGAAGACCGGTACAAAAAATCCATAACTCCCTGGATAGGTTTTAGTCCATATATTGTGGCCTCGGAAACAGCCAAGGCACCTGCAGAACCAAGCACCCCGGTAGCCCTTGTCGTTGCTGCCAATGCTGCAATACGGTTATTCCATAACCTGGGATCAGGAAAACTGGTACAAATCACCCACATCCCTTCAATTAAGCGGGCAATGCGGGGGGAGTGCCTACCGGTAATACCGAACAACAAATACTCAAGCCAACGGTATTCATTCAATTCCGTCAGAACATTTTTCCCTCTGAGAATAACCTTTTCACCGGGGAACCACCCACCCATAGATGTTTCCCAGTTGTCCTCATATTTTTCGTATACTTCTTGTCCGCTCAAAAATTACTCCTCACTCTCAGTTGAGTGATACTCCTGCAACTTCAAACCATCACCAAAAAATGGATACCGACGCCACCCAAGGCCTTCTTGCTCTAAAGCATGTACCGCTGCGCCAGGCAACCTTAATAAAATGAACAACATTTCTGACTGATCAGGCATCAATTCCAGATCATGCATTACCGCTGCCGCTACCCCTGACATTGCCAGGGGTGCACAGGCATAGCCCTCAAGAATTTCTCTGTTCTGGTGTAGCCAGTTTAGTTTTTCACTGCAACCGATATCTGCCAGGTAGGACAAGGACTGCCTGACAGGTGTTGCACAACTAGTACCATTGGGATCAAATCCTGGAGCATGTTCCATAGGAACCCAGACATCGACACGCTCTTCAACGGGTGGGTTTTTTATCATCTCCTCCCATGCAGCCAAATCCATGCCGCACTGTTCCCAATAATGAACAGCATTGTAAACCTCGCGACCCCCACCTAAATTACCTGCACCGACGGCCACTGCTGCCATTAAGGCTGAAGCACGGGTTGAACCACCCACACCGGCATTCATGGCAGCTCGAACACTGTGATCACGTGGTCCAGGGTTAGCCAGGGCTATAGCTAGACCTTCAAGCATTTTTTTCTGCTGTTCTGTAGCTGGCTCGAGTTTAAATAACAAATAGAGATATTCGATATAGCTCGCCTTGCCCAGCAGATCACCATAGACATCGAAACCTGCGCAATAGCAGGTGGCAGCGGCGAAGGGGTTATCATCCTCCGCAACCTCGCTCCAAATTTTTGTGGTTATTTGTTCTTTCTTCTTGGATTCAGTCATAAGTCTGAGCTAGCAGCTGCGTGCGAATCCCAATAGGAGGCACTTCATCTTGATCGATACGTACATCAAGCAGTGTTGGACCTTGACGATTACAAATTTCATTCACATCAAGAGCCAGCAAGTCTTCGGGGGAATGAATCACATAGCCTTCCGCACCCATTGATCTAGCAAAAGACGCAAAATTTGTTTTCGGTATCTCTACACCAATTTCCTCGGCACCGGTCATTCGTTGGCCATGTTTTACCATGCCGTAGCCATTGTCGTTCAGAACCACAAAAATAACCGGTAGCTTCTCCTGAATGGCCACAGTGATTTCCTGGCCATTCATCAACATACTACCGTCGCCAGTAATACACACCACAGGGCACCCTTTTTGAGCCAAGGCAGTACCTACGGCGCTACCAATTGCCCACCCCATAGAGGCAAAATCCAAAGAGGCTCGGAACAAACCACCCCGTGCATTACGCTTGCCCGCCATACGCCGATCGTAGGGATTAAGGTAGTGCGTTGCCCAAGCGAAGCTAGCGCCTGTATCGGCAAGATAACGTGTATTCGGAGGGAATATTTTTGGCAATTCACGCATTAAGCGCTGAGGCTTAATTGGCGTAGCATCTGAGTAATAACCTTCCGGGTCGTCAAAGGTAAAATGCCGCTTAAGCTCTGTATCAGGTGAACCATCCTTTGATGGGGAGCTTTCACCCACAGCATATATATGTGTTCTAGGGTCTTCTTCATAGCGCTCAACCAAGCGCTCAAAAATTGCCGATAAACGACCACGCACATGTAGTTTAGCCATTGGTGTACGGGTGAAGTTCACCTCAGCCGACTCAACATGAACCATACGCTTAGTTAATGTATGTGTATCCCAACCATCACTCGCCCATTCACCCAAATTGGCCCCAATGGCCACAACCAAGTCAACAGAAGGATCAGCCAATACATCTCTAGCACTTTGGTGCCCGGCAAAGCCAACGACACCACGAAAATTTGGGTGATATGGACTAACCAACCCTTTACCATGTGGAGTCACCAAAATTTTTCCGTCAATATCGACGGCTAAGCTCAGAATGCTCCCAATGGCCTCACTCGCCTCATCGCCAATAAGAAAAACAGGATTTTTAGCACTTATTAACTCCTCATAGAGCTTATCAACGGCCACATCATCAATTAAGGAAGGCTTATCAAGCAAGCTACTAAGATTGAAGCTAGGTTCTCCATTAAGCCCCTTGGCACGCATGACATCGAGTGGAACACTAAGGTGCACAGGACCCGCTGGCGACTGAAACGCCGTCATAATGGCTGAAGCCAGCTTGCTCTCAAACTGGGCTTCATGAGAAATAAGTGTGTTATAGCGGGTGCAGTATTCAAAAAGGCCGACTGTATTGATACCAGTGCACGAGGATTCCTGAAATGCCCCACGACCAAAAGTAGAAAGAGCCGTCTGCGCCGTAATCACCAACATTGGAATATTGTTTTCGTAGGCAGATGCAACACCAGTAATCAGGTTGGTCGCTCCCGGGCCTGTCGTAGCGCAGCAAACGCCCAGTTTCCCAGTATTCCGGGCGTACCCATCAGCCATAAAAGCCGCACCTGTCTCATGTCGGGCAATGACCGCACGAGGGCCACCTCTACGCTCACTACGAGCCAACGCATTGTAGAGTGGCTCAATGGCTCCGCCTGGAATACCAAACACATACTCCACACCAAGTTGCTCTAAATAAGAGACTAACAAGTCCCCTAGTTCAGCTTCTTCTTCGGCTTTCTGCCCCAGCTCTTTGCCAACCCTCACAACACTCACAATTATT
>DRHD01000079.1 GCA_011049795.1 Porticoccus sp. | reverse complement strand
AGATGTGTATAAGAGACAGGGGCATAAAACGTTGGTGCCACAACTGATTAGGGCATTAAAAAAAGAAGGTGCTAATGATATTAAAGTGGTTTGTGGCGGTGTGATCCCCCCTCAGGATTATCAGGTGCTTTACGATGCGGGCGTGGCGGCAGTGTATGGTCCTGGTACTAATATTCCCGTGGCGGCAGCAGAAGTGCTTGAGCTGCTGCGCAAAAGCTGACGAATCGTTATTTTCTGAGGCTGGATTTAAAGCCTGTATCAAACAACTATTGAGATATAACAATAAGAGTCTGCCAGTGTTTTAGGCGGTTCAAACAGGAGAACACTATGCACGAGATTGTCGAGCAGCTGGAAGAGAAGCGTAAAAAAGCACACCTTGGCGGCGGTCAAAAACGTATTGATACCCAGCACTCAAAGGGTAAATTGACCGCCAGAGAGCGAATTGAATTGCTGCTTGATCCAGGCACCTTTGAAGAGTGGGATACTTTCGTAGAGCACCGGTGCACAGATTTTGGTATGGAGCAGGACCATATTCCTGGAGATGGTGTTGTCACGGGCTACGGTACAATTAATGGACGATTAGTCTTTGTTTATAGTCAGGACTTTACCGTGTTTGGTGGCTCTTTGTCTGAGACCCATGCCGAGAAAATCTGCAAGGTGATGGATCAGGCTATGAAAGTCGGGGCGCCGATAATTGGTCTTAATGACTCCGGGGGTGCACGTATTCAAGAGGGGGTCGCCTCTCTGGGTGGTTACGCCGATGTCTTCCAAAAAAATGTTATGGCTTCTGGTGTTGTTCCTCAAATATCTATGATCATGGGGCCCTGTGCGGGTGGTGCGGTGTATTCGCCCGCCATTACAGATTTTATCTTTATGGTAAAAGATAGCTCCTACATGTTTGTGACGGGTCCGGATGTGGTTAAAACAGTGACTCATGAAACAGTGACTGCGGAAGAGCTCGGTGGTGCAATTACCCACTCTACTAAGTCAGGCGTTTCTGATTTGGCCTTTGAGAGCGATGTGGATGCATTGGTGAAACTGCGTCGTTTTTTCAGTTACCTCCCGGCTAATAATCAGGAAAAACCACCCGTGTGGCCCACAGATGACTCGGCCGATCGTGCAGAAATGTCATTGAATACATTGATTCCTGACGATCCCAACAAGCCTTACGACATGAAAGAATTGATTGTTAAAGTGGCCGATGAGGGTGATTTCTTTGAACTGCAACCCGATTATGCGGGTAACTTGGTGATTGGCTTTATTCGCATCGAAGGTTCAACAGTAGGTGTGGTTGCCAATCAGCCCTTGGTGTTGGCAGGTTGCCTAAATATTGATGCCTCCAAAAAAGGCGCCCGTTTTATTCGCTTCTGTGATGCTTTCAATATTCCAGTACTGACCTTTGTGGATGTTCCAGGTTTTCTGCCGGGTACCAGTCAGGAATACGGTGGCATTATCAAGCATGGCGCCAAACTGTTGTATGCCTACGCGGAATGTACGGTTCCAAAAGTTACCGTCATTACCCGTAAAGCCTATGGTGGTGCTTACGATGTGATGTCGTCCAAACACCTGCGTGGTGATGTGAACTTTGCTTGGCCTACTGCAGAAATCGCGGTGATGGGGCCAAAGGGTGCTGTCGAAATTATCTTCCGTAAAGACATCGGTGATAAGGAAAAAATTGCAGCGAAAGAAGCTGAATACCGTGAGAAATTTGCCAATCCCTTTATCGCGGGCAAGCGTGGTTTTATTGATGATGTGATCAAGCCCCACAGTACTCGCAAGCGGGTCGCTCGCTCACTGGCCATGTTGCGTGATAAAGATATTGAGAATCCATGGCGTAAGCACGGCAACATTCCCTTGTGATGAGCCGCTGAGGCTAGAAGTTATAAGCAGTGGAAACCTTGATGTTTAGAGCTTAAGCATCGTTGAAAAGCAGAATTTCCAGAAGAAGATTAAATTATGTTTAAAAAAATTCTTGTAGCAAACCGGGGTGAAATTGCCTGCCGTGTATTTCGTACGGCAAAGGCTATGGGTATTGGCACAGTGGCGGTTTATTCAGATGCGGATAAAGATGCACTGCATGTGTCCATGGCGGATGAGGCGGTGCATATTGGCCCGGCAGCCTCCGCGGAAAGCTATTTGGTTATCGATAAAATTATCGATGCTTGCAAACAGACGGGCGCCGATGCCGTACACCCCGGTTACGGTTTTTTATCTGAGAACAAATTATTTTGTAAAGCGCTGGATGCAGCGGGTATCACGTTTATTGGCCCCGGTGTTAAAGCCATCGAGTCCATGGGTGACAAAATCACCTCCAAGTTGATTGCTGAAAAAGCTGGTGTGAATACCATTCCCGGTTACACCGATGTAGTAAAAGATGCAGATGAAGCTGTTGTGATTTCAAAGGACATTGGCTTTCCTGTCATGCTGAAAGCCTCCGCCGGTGGCGGTGGTAAGGGGATGCGAGTCGCCTGGAATGAGGAAGAGTGTCGCGATGGTTTTGAGCGTGCGTCCAACGAAGCTCGTTCCAGCTTTGGTGATGATCGTATTTTTATTGAGAAATTTATTCAGGAACCCCGTCACATTGAAATTCAGGTGATGGCGGATAGCCATGGTAATACGATTTATCTGGGGGAGCGTGAATGTTCTATTCAGCGTCGTCACCAAAAGGTCATTGAAGAGGCCCCCTCGCCATTTTTAACGGAAGAAGTCCGTAAGAAAATGGGCGAACAGTCAGTTATGTTAGCCAAAGCCGTGGACTATCAATCAGCGGGTACCGTGGAATTTATCGCTGACGCGGATATGAATTTCTACTTTCTGGAGATGAATACTCGGTTGCAGGTAGAGCACCCCGTGACGGAGTTTGTCACCGGGCAGGATTTGGTTGAGTTAATGATTAGGGTCGCAGCCGGGGAGCCGCTGCCCTTAACTCAGGAAGATGTGACGCTGAAAGGCTGGGCGATGGAAACCCGTGTCTATGCCGAAGATCCATTTCGCAATTTCATGCCGTCTACGGGCCGTTTAGTTCATTATATTCCGCCAGAAGGCGAGGGTGTGCGTGTGGATACGGGTGTCTATGAAGGCGGTGAAGTGTCCATGTACTACGACCCCATGATCGCCAAGCTGATCACCTATGGTCAGGATCGTAAAGAAGCGATCGATCGGATGGTGGATGCGCTGGATGCCTATTATATTCGCGGCGTGAGTCATAATATTAGTTTTTTGAATGCGCTGATGGTGCACCCGCGCTTTGTGGCGGGAGATCTGACTACCAACTTTATTGCTGAGGAATATCCGGACGGCTTTAATTCTGATCTGGTACCCCAAGATGACCCGGCAATCTGCGTTGTTGTTGCCGCCGCTATTAACAAGAAATACCGGGACCGTTGCGCCATGATTTCAGGTCAGTTACCGGGCCATGAATATGAGCCGTCCCCTGATTGGGTGGTGATTATGGACGGTGGTGATGCCGAATATGAGGTTTCCGTTGAAAACGGTGGCCAGACCATTGGTGTTGAGTTGGCGGGCAAGCACTATCAAATTGATACCCATTGGACTTTTGGTGAGCCGTTATTTAAGGCAAGCATTAATGGTCAGCCTGTGTGTGTTCAGGTGGATGTGGTGGGTTCATCACTGCGGATGTCCCATCGAGGCGCCCAGAAAGAGGCCTTTGTGGTCACTGCAAGGGCTGCAGAACTCAACCGGCATATGTTGCATAAAGAGCCGGCAGATATGTCCAAGTTCCTCCTGTCACCCATGCCGGGCTTGTTAGTGAAGCTCTCTGTGCAGGAAGGTGATGTCGTAAAAGAAGGCGAAGAGCTGGCAGTGGTTGAAGCCATGAAAATGGAAAACAGCCTGCGCGCATTGGCCGATGGGGTAGTCAAGAAAGTTTCTGCCGCTCAGGGTGATAGCCTGGTAGTGGATCAGCCGATTGTGGAGTTTGAGTAAAAAATAAATCTGTTATTCTCGATTGGTGGGTTCAAAGGCTGACCCTTGTTCAATGTGGAAGGTGCTGTGTGGAAGGTACCATGTAAAAGGTACAATATTCTCAGCCATGACCCGATCGCTGGAGATAGACAATTCAAATGAGCGTACCGCAGATGACCGTATCGATGATCCCGGAGGAACTCGCAGAGAGTATCCTGTGCGGTGACCGCCGGGCCTTGGCCAAGGGTATTACCTTGGTTGAATCTACCAGCCCAGGTCATCGAGAACAGGCGTCCCAGTTATTGGAGCTCATCATGCCTCATACTGGAAACTCCATAAGGTTGGGGATTTCTGGTGTGCCGGGGGTGGGGAAATCCACCTTTATCGAATCTTTCGGAAATTATGTTATAGGTCAGGGCCATCGTGTCGCGGTACTAGCAGTAGACCCCACATCTGCCATCAGTGGTGGGTCTATTCTCGGCGATAAGACCCGGATGGAAACCCTGTCCAGAAACCCCAGTGCGTTTATTCGTCCATCACCCGCCGGGAAAAAACTGGGTGGCGTCACCCGTCGTACCCGAGAAACCTTGTTGCTGTGCGAGGCCGCTGGCTTCGATGTTATTTTTGTCGAAACAGTTGGGGTGGGGCAGTCGGAAACGGCCGTGGCAGAGATGACCGATATGTTTTTGCTGATGTTGCTGCCAGGGGGTGGTGATGAATTGCAGGGTATCAAGCGCGGCATTATGGAGCTGGCAGATTTGGTGCTGGTCAATAAGTCTGATGGCGACCAACAGGCGGCGGCCGATCGTACCGTGGCTGATTACGGTATGGCATTGCATTTCCTTCATCCTCGTAGCCGACACTGGGAGGCCAAAATTCAGGCGTTATCAGCACTTAAGAATCAGGGTGTCGATGAAGTTTGGCAATCGGTGGAAGAGTTTCGTGAGGCGCTTGGAAATGCCGGTGAAATAGAGGCACGTCGTGCCGCACAATCCCGCGCCTGGATGTGGAGCGAAACAGCCGATACGCTTCTGGCAGAATTGAAAGAAAGTGACGCAGTGAAATCATTGGTGGCCGGTCTGGAAAAAGAAGTTACCCAAGGGCGGGTGTCGCCGACTATCGCCGCCAGAA
Source organism: Porticoccus sp. (assembly GCA_011049795.1). The sequence continues at coordinate 13,245 of DRHD01000079.1, read as the reverse complement.
CACTCATTGATGCATTTCGAAAATAGCGTGGTAATGCGAATTATTTCGCGCCCACATGACACAGAAATTGATTAAATAAAGGTAACAGAATGATTGGAAACCTGAACCATGTGGCTATTGTCGTCCCCGATTTAGAGAAGGCAGTGTCAATCTACCGTGACGCTTTGGGTGCAAAAATATCTGCGTCGAATGATTTGCCTGAACATGGCGTACGAGTGGTATTTGTGGAATTGCCCAATACCAAAATCGAGTTATTATTACCCATTGGCGATAATTCGCCGGTGGCGAAATTTCTTGAACGTAACCCCGATGGTGGCATGCATCATATCTGTTATGAAGTCGAAGACATTCAGGCTGCACGGGATAAACTGGTTTCGGCAGGTGCCCGTGTGTTGGGGAATGGTGAGCCAAAGGTTGGTGCCCATGGCAAGCCGGTACTGTTTCTTCACCCCAAGGACTTTTGTGGTACGTTAGTTGAGCTGGAGCAGGAGTAAGCACCACCTGTAAGGAACAGATGTGGTGTCATGAATAGATAGGCCTTAAGTATGCCCGTGAAGCTTGTTGAATGTGAGAAAGCCCTGTTGATACAGGGCTTTTTTATGGATGTGAATGGCTGAAATGGCAAAGTGCAGATAGACTCAGTCATAGTGATACCATATTTTACGAGTACACTTATGTAACCAGTGGAGCAAGTTCTTTCCACGTGAGTCGTTGGGAATCGGGTTTTATGGAAGAGATTCAGGACATAGCTACTGAAATTGAAGGCGGTGATACGGCTCAATTTGAGCGGAACCTGAAGAACAGGTTAGTTGATGCTGGCGCCGTCAAAGAAGTGGATTTTGCTCGTGCAAAGCGGGTGAAGTCAGAACAGCTGGAAGATGAATCGCTGGTATCTCTGTTGGTTCGATTGGGGATGGTGTCCGAGCGAGCCATGGCAGAAGCTGTGGCTGAGGTGACAGGTCAGTGTTTGGTTAAAGCGACCGACTATCCCGATACTCCCCTGTTAAAAGATCAATTGTCCGGTCGTTTCCTCAAAGAGCAGCTGGTCATCCCTGTTCGTGTTGATGATGGTGTGCTGGAGTTGGCGATGGCTGACCCCGTGGCAGATTACCCGTTACGAGCAGTTGCCATGGCCTCTGGAATGAAGGTTAAACCCTGTGTCGGCATCAGTTCAGACATTCAGAAGTTCATCACCCAGCTCTATCTCAGTGAAAGTGATGTCGATAACCGTAGAAGTACCGCTGAATCAGACGACGTGAGTGAGCACGATGTAGCCCAGCTTCGGGATATGGCCAGTGAAGCCCCCGTTATCCGATTGGTGAACCAAGTTGTCCAGCGAGCAGTGGATGCCAGGGCATCTGATATTCATATCGAGCCCTTTGAAAACCAATTGAAAATCCGCTATCGCATTGACGGTGTGTTGCGGGATGAAGCGTCACCCTCCCAGCAGATGGGTCCAGCCGTTATTTCCAGAGTGAAAATCATGGCCGATCTGGATATTGCGGAGCGCCGCTTGCCCCAAGATGGCCGGATTAATCTGCGGGTACAGGGGAAAGATTTGGATATTCGTGTGTCCACCATTCCCACCATGTATGGGGAGAGTGTGGTGATGCGGTTACTGCATCGTGAAACAGTGGCGCTAGATTTTCCCAGTTTGGGCTTTAGTGATACAGCTCGTCAGCGACTCAAGCAATCACTGGATATGCCCCACGGCATGATTGTTGTCACCGGTCCCACGGGTAGTGGTAAAACCACGACGTTGTATACCGCACTGAATAGCCTCAATACGGAAGAGCGCAAAGTGATTACCGTGGAGGACCCGGTAGAGTACAACCTGGCGGGCATCAACCAAATTCAGGTGAACTCATCCATCGGACTCAGTTTCTCCAGCGCATTACGCTCCATTGTTCGCCAAGACCCGGATGTGATTATGGTGGGTGAAATGCGTGATCTGGAGACAGCTAAAATTTGTGTGCAGTCAGCCCTGACCGGCCACTTGGTACTGTCTACGCTTCACACTAACGATGCTGCCAGTAGTATTACCCGACTCATGGAAATGGGGGTGGAGGACTATCTCTTGAACTCCACCCTCAACATGGTTGTGGCGCAACGACTGGTTCGAACGTTATGTGAACACTGTCGAGAACCCTATAGTCCCAATGAAGGTCTTATTCGTGAGTTTGGCTTGGATAAATTACATTCTGAGGGTGAATTGCAGCTCTATCATGCTCGTGGATGTGAGGGCTGCGGTGGAACAGGCTATCTTGGTCGGGTTGGCATTATTGAAATGCTACCCATGTCAGACCCGATACGCGAGTTGATCTTGCAGCATGCCAGTGCCAGAAAAATTGAACAGGCTGCCAAACAGGAGGGAATGCACTCCATGTTCGAGGATGGTTGCCACAAAGTATTACAGGGACTCACTACCATTGAAGAAGTGGTACGTGTGACACAGGAGGCCTGACATTGCCAGTTTTTCAGTACAAAGCAGTGAACAATCAGGGTGAGGTTAAAACGGGCAGTATGTCTGCTGTATCCCAGCAGGATGTGATTACAAAAATTCAGCAGCTGGGACTAATTCCCATCAGCGCCGAGGCGGCAACGATCTCTGGGGGAGGAAAAAAGAAAGCGGCGTGGCGGTTTAGAAAAAATCGGCTAGGTACCGCAGATATTGCCGCTTTTACCCGTCAGGTTGCTATTCTTGTGGGCGCTGGACTGCCGCTGGATCGAGCATTGGGTATCATCCGCCAGGTATCATCCCTGCCGCCGATGGTTGAGCTTGTGGAAGAGTTACAAAACGCTGTTCGCAGCGGTGACTCCTTATCGAAAGCGCTTATGGCTCAGCCGATATATTTTTCTAATTTTTATATAAATTTTATTCGCTCCGCAGAAATATCCGGCAACTTGGCAGGGAGCCTGGAAGACCTTTCTCGCTATATCGAAAAAGCCCAGGCCCTTAAAAATCAGTTGTTGTCGGCAATGTTATACCCGGCCATTTTGGTCGGAGTTACATTGTTGTCACTGGGTATTATCATGGTTTATGTGCTGCCGGAGTTTTCCAAACTTTTTGAAGATATGGATGCCTCTTTGCCAGCCAGTACAGCCTTTGTTTTGGGCGTGGCGGATGGTGTGCGCAGTTATGGTTTACTGTTTATAGGCATGCTGGTGTTGTTGGTTCTGTATGTCAGACACCGACAACAGGATGAGGCTTGGCGAATGCGTTGGGATGCCCGTGTTTTATCAATGGCACTGTTGGGAGACCTCACCAAAAAAGTTGAAATGGCTCGACTGAGCCGTAGCCTCGGCACCCTCTTGAAGGGCGGCGTTCCATTACTGGCCGCCATTAAGATAGCCCGTGATAGCCTGAAAAATAGAGTGATGGCAAGTAGTCTGGATGAAGTGGTCGCCAGCTTGCAGGAAGGTTCCGGTTTAGCTGAACCACTAATGGAGGCAGGGGTTTTTCCCGAATTTGCTCTACAAATGGTCCAGGTAGGTGAAGAAACGGGTAGGCTTGATCAGATGTTAATTAAAGTAGCGGATATTTATGATGACGAGGTATCCACTGCTACACAGCGAATGTTGTCAATATTGGAACCATTGATCATTATCGGTCTGGGCCTATTGATTGGTGGCATTATTATGTCAATTTTGGTGGCCATCCTGAGTATTAATGAGCTGCCTCTTTAACAGATAGAATATTGTGTCGGGAGTTTTTCATGGAACGCAAACATCGCGGATTTACCCTGTTGGAATTACTGGTTGTACTCGTTATTTTGGGGTTGTTGGCCAGTCTTGTTGGCCCTCAGGTACTGAAACAGGTGGGTGGTTCCAAAAGCAAGGCTGCGGCCCTGCAAATTGCAGAATTTGGTACAGCACTTGATCTATTCAACCTAGAGGTGGGGCGTTACCCAACCGGTCAGGAAGGGCTAGAAGCGCTAATTCAAAAACCTGGAAACACTCGATTTTGGAACGGCCCTTACCTAAGGAAAAAGGTGATTCGAACCGATCCTTGGGGGAATGACTATATTTACCGTGCTCCTGGAGACCATAGTGATTATGACCTCTACTCATTGGGTGCGGACAATCAGGATGGTGGTGAGGACGACGATGCTGATGTAGTCAGCTGGGAATAATAGCCACGTTTATTAAATAGTGACTGAGCCAAATATGATGAGTCGTCAGCAGTCAGTTCAGGGTTTCACCTTACTTGAATTGCTGGTGGTCATGTTCTTGATGGCATTGACTATTGGTTTTGTTGCCACCCGGTTTTCGGGTGCTACCAGTGGTTCTGAATTAAAAACAGAATCTCGAAAACTGGTGGCATTGCTACGCCATACACGCACCCGGGCAATTTCACAAAGTTTGTCTATGGGCGTTATCTCTCTGGATGATGGCGCCCAGTACCAAATCTTACCCGATGGTGATGAGGTGGTTTTACCTGGGGGTATCCATATATCGATCAAGCCTGGAACTGATGAGGTAGTGGTCAACCAGCCGGGTATTTATTTCTATCCCGATGGCAGCTCAAATGGTGGCACCCTTCAACTGAAATCAGATGCTGGTGATTTTACGGTGGAGGTTAACTGGTTAACCGGGGAGGTCGCTTTTGCTCATCAGAATTAATCGCAAGCAAGCTGGTTTCTCATTACTGGAAGTCATTGTCGCACTGGCTGTGCTGGGTATTTGTGTCAGCGTTATTTTGCGTATCTTTTCTGGGGTAGTGGGTGCCACTCGAATTGTCGATGACTACGCTCAGGCCGTCGATATTGCAGAAACCCAAATGGCCATGTTGGTGGCTCAGGATAATCCTCTGGGTACAGATACCGGTATGGTGGGCGATTATTATCGCTGGAATACTCAGGTAACGGAATTTAAGCTGGATTCAAGCAGCCCTTTGCTAGGCGCTGGTGGTTTCACTGACCTGGAGGCAATTTATCTTCCCTACCATTACCAAGTTGTTGTGAAGTGGGGTGATAATAAAAAGAGGCAGCTGGAAATTTCAACGATTCGTCTGGGAGTCCGGCCATGATAAGGCTTTCTAAAAAGGAAGAGTTTTTAAAGAGCAGAGCCAAGAGAGGGTTCACTCTGGTGGAGCTCCAAGTGGCGTTGTTGTTGGTGGCTCTGATCGCAGTATTGTTGGTGGGGGCCCTTAGGCTCTCGTCACAAACCTGGACCAAAGTTACCGAAAAACAGGATTTATCTGAACACCGGTTTATGGTGTCTCGATTGTTGCGAAAGCACCTGAGCAATATGCGGTTTCTCAGAGTGAGAAGCGATAGCAGTATCACTATGATGAGCTTTCTCGGTGATGGAGAGCAGTTACAATTTCTGGCACCTTACCCCAGTTTTAAGAATGATGGTTCACTCTATTGGTGGAGTTTGAAAAATCGTTGGGACGAGGCTAAAAATAGCAACTTATTAGTGATGGATTATTGGCCATATTTGCCGGGAACACCGATCATCATTGATGCGAAAGGAAATATCAGTTACGAAGACCAGTTGCCCTCCAGTTTAGTGATTACTGAGGGTGTTAAGTTAAGTGGTTTACACTATTACAGCCGTGATCAGCAGGGTATCGAATCATGGGATGATCAGTGGGAACCCAGTAAAGCCACACCGCAGGTGATTCGTTTTACACTCACTGAAATTGATAACAATGGGATTGAAACCGAATTACCAGAAATTGCAGTGGCCCCCCGTTTTGCCAGTCAGCAGCTATATGCTGAAACGGTGAGACAATAATGACTTGTTACATCTCCATATCCCAGCGTTCCAACGGCTTTGCATTAATCTCTGTGCTTTGGTTGATTGTATTGCTCACGGTGATTGCAGGTGGCTTGTCCTATACCAGTCGCCAGTCCACACAAGCCATGTCGGCACTGATGGGCGGAACGCAAGCACGTTATTTGGCTGATGGTGCAGCCCAGCTAGTCATGATGAACTTATTATCGAGAACACCGACAGATCGATTACTGGCTGATGGAGAAACAATTGATGTGGTTTTACCAGGTGGTCACGCTCTTGTCACCGTAATGGATGAAAATGGCAAGATTGATATCAATGCAGCCCGGGGAGGCCTGCTGGCGCGGTTATTTTACAGCCTCGATGTGGAGCAGTCACAGGCAGATGCCTTGGCTGATGCCATTGCTGACTATAGGGATAAAGATGAACTAAAGCGGCTCAATGGTGCAGAGAGTGATGATTATTTTGCGGCAGGGATGACCTGGGGGACGAAGGACAGTGCGTTCACCAGTGTGGATGAGTTGCAGCGAGTTTATGGCATGCAGCCAGAGATTTATAGGGCGATGTTACCGTACGTGACTATCTATGCGCGGAATCAGGGTGTTAACCCTGATGTCGCTTCTCTACAAGTATTAATGGCTGTTTCAGATGACTCGGTACCGACACTGGAAAGTTACATCGACCAGCGCCGTGACAACCATCAGAATGGGCTGCCCCTTCCAAGTCCTCCAACGGTAGCTCGTGAGTTTCTGTCGCGCACTCGAGGTGTTACCTACTCATTAAGGGCGGTAGGCATGACTGAATCGGGGCAGCAATCGGGGTTGAGTACTACAATTCGGTTACGCAGGGGGCGAAACCGGTTGTCTATCGAAACCATTGATTGGCAACCGTATATAAATAAACTGGTTGAGCCGGATCAACAGAGTGATACTCTGCAAGATAAGTAAATTGGCGGCGAAGAAACCTAAGAGCATTTTTCGGTTATGGATTTAAAGCAACAACAGCAGGGAATGGATGCCTTGAAGAAATTTTGGGACTGGTGGTCGTCAGAGTTGAGTCACTTGGCCCCCAGTGGCCTGAGTCATTATTTTTCAAAAAATGCTGGCACGCTGTCTATTTTCTTGGAAGATAACGTTGCACGTTTTCAGTTGAAAACAGAGAAAGGACAGCATTTATTGGGTGTTGCTGATCTAGCGTTAGGGGATGATAAAACCCTATCCGAATTGAAAAATAATCTCCTTGTAGATATTCCTGATGGAGTATCGATTAATGTTTATTTACCTAGCGAACAATTATTAGTCAGTGAGCAATGTTTACCGCTGGTAACCGAGGGGAATCTGGATAATGTACTAAAGTTTGAAATTGATCGTTTGACCCCATTTCACACTGAACAAGTGAGTTATGGTTATCAGGTAAAAGAGCGACACCCAGAAAACGATAAACTTAAACTAGAGCTTTGTGTACTTCAGAAGACGTATTTAGACCAGCTGTTGTTTCAGTTGAAACGTTTAGGGCTAGTACCAGATGCTATCTGGCCAACGTTAAATGACGAGAATAGTTTAACGCCAACTCAAAATTTACTGCCGGTGGAGCAACGCCCGGCAGTTGAATCTATTTGGAGCCATAAAGCCAGGCAGTTTGGTGTTGTCACTTTAATACTATTTCTGGCGGTATTGATTTATCCGGCCTACCAGCTTGATCTGAATATTAGCCATTTGGAGCAACGGGTTGCCGATATCCGTGAGCCAGCAATGGTGGTGGGCAGTAAGCAGTCTCTTCTGGCATCAAGGCTGGCGGCCCAGGACACCTTGGTTCAGCGTAAAAATCAGTCGCCAGGAAAATTAAATATTATTCATAAAGTCACTGGCTTGCTACCAGATAACACCTGGGTGTCTCGATTGAAGATAGATGACCAAGGCGTCAGCCTTCAGGGTGAATCTCGCAAGGCGTCAGATTTAATTGAATTGCTGGAAAAATCCGAGCAGTTTAAAAACGTAGTTTTTGTCTCACCTATTACCAGAAACTCCTCTACTAATATGGAGCGTTATGAAATTCGAGTGGAGTTGGGGGGTGACGTTAAATGAGCAGCCTCTCTCCCGCTACCAGTCGGTTTTCAGCGGTATCTCTTTTATTATTGATCATCTTATTTGTGGTGTTTTATCTGCTGGTGCCATTGGGTCACTTTTACATAGAAAAAAATGAAACATTAGAAAATCTTCAACAACAACTATCGCGCTTTGAATACTTGGTTGCTAATGGGGATAAGATTAATGCTGAGCTTAAACGTATTGATGATCTTGGTTCTGAGGGCGACCTGTTCCTAAGTGGCAGTAAAAAATCTATTGCCTCTGCAAATTTACGTGAATTTATCAATGAAGCAGTCAAACGTAGTGGTGGCCAGCTGGTTAGTAGCCAAGACTATGAAGCCGACGCAGTGCCATCGGCCACTGCTATTGGTCTTCGGTTACAGGTCAGTGGTGAGGCACAGAATTTGGTTGATTTTCTTCACGAGATAGAAAGTGCACGGCCCATCATTTTTATTGATGATTTATCAGTGATCAGCTCATCTTCTCGCGTGAGAGCATCAAGAAGCCGCCATAAGAAGAATATTCCATTGAGAAAAAGTAGCAGCCTGGATGTTCGTATGGATGTGGTGGGGTATTTGGCAGGGGAGGCAAAATAATATGCCCACGCCAAAAATTAATCCCCTGGTAAAGTTGTTTAAAAGCATTGTTATTTTATTACTGCTGGTTTTGGCTGTGGAAATTGTCTGGTTCGGTATTGGCAGTCAGCTATTCAGGATTAAAAGTAAAGAAGTAGTTATTGATTACTCGATTGAACCACCCTCAATTAAACAGATTTCATCTCTGGATGCCTTTCGGGTTGTGGTAAGCCGTTCATTGTTTAACTGGAACCGACGACCTAAAACCATAGACCAGCAACCCGTCAGTGAAGTGGACCTTTCATCCCGCTGGCAATTATCTGGGGTTGTCAATACTGGAAATGCCATCTACGCTTTGTTTAGTGAAGTCTCTGGAGATCGTCGTTTGCGCTTGGAGCAGGGTATGTATCTGGAAAAATGGAAACTGAAATCCATTACTGCAGAAAAGGTGAGACTTGGCAATGAGGAGGAAGAAGAAGTTTTTTACCTCAAGGAAACAAGCCTCATTCAAGCATCTTCAAAAAATAGATTAAAAAAGAAAGTAAAAAAAGTTGAGAACATAGAAAAAAATAGAACGATTAACAGGTGAGAGAAATGGACGTTTTTAGTTTTCCTGTCTGTGACGACCAGTTCAAAAAAGGAGAAGGGGAATGAAGTATGTCTTTGGGCATTTGGCGCCAGTCGCCATCTTGGCATTATTAATTACCTCTTGTAATTCAACGACCAGTACGATGCCTTCCGCCAGCACCCCTACCACTGGGAAAGCTGCGCCAGCTGCGGTTAATAGTATGCCGCCGTATAAAGAATCATCTGGTCCCGTAATCCCAGTGGAACAAGGGGAGCCAGTACCCTTAAAAGAGGTGTTTGGGGGTAGTGGCCATTTTATCAACTCGGCCGCAGGGGGAGGGCAGCAAGATACCGAGGGCGAGGTTACCTTGAATTTCCAGAACTCCCCGATTGCGGAAGTGGTAAAAACCATTCTTTGGGACATTCTCGGGGTCAATTACGTCATTAATGATGCGGTGAACGGTTCAGTGTCCATGCGCACTGCACGCCCAGTAGCACAGGATGCCCTGATTTCTGTATTGGATAATCTGCTACGAATGAATGGTGCGGCCATTATTAAAAGCCAGGATTTCTATGAAATTGTTCTTATCGATGAAGGCGCCCTGTCTGGTTTAACACCCGGTACTCGATTGAGTGCAGACCGTGGTTATCAGATGCTGGTTGTGCCCTTACGCTACATTGGTGCAAAGGAAATGGCGAAAATTCTGGAGCCAGTGAAATCTGGAAAATCCAAAGTGCAGGCCGATGAGTTTCGTAATCTGCTGATGTTAACGGGGACTCATGGTGAGTTATTTAATCTACGCGAAACCATTTCCATTTTTGATGTAGACCAGCTCAAGGGCATGTCTGTAGGTCTATTTCGCATGAAGAATGTGGATGCCGGAACCATGCTGAATGAGCTGGAAGCTATCTTTGGTGGCAGTGCCGAAGGCCCTTTAGCAGGTTTGGTACGCTTTACGATAATGGATCGGCTTAATGCTTTACTAGTTATTAGCGCACAGGAGAAATATCTCAACGACGTGGAAATCTGGATTGAACGTCTGGATCAGGCAGAAAATCCCCATGGGATGAATATGTATGTTTACTATGTTCAAAACGGCAAGGCAGAAAATCTAGCGGATGTGTTGAACCAGCTATTTGAAGGTAAGCGCCGCAATGCGCTGGCTCAAGAGCAACGAGAATCAGCAACACCGTTACCGGCACCAGCTGAGGGCGAAGATGGGGCTCCGGTTACACGGGCAAATGAGCGGGTTTCCAGTGTTGATGTTGGTGATGTCACTATTATTCCTGATCCGGTAAACAATTCCCTGCTGATATTGGCTACGCCCGCCGACTACGCACAAGTGGAAAAAGCCGTAGAAAAACTGGATGTACTCCCAATGCAGGTTCTGGTTGAAGCCTCCATTGTGGAAGTGCGACTTGAGCATGAGTTGAAATACGGTTTGCAGTGGTTTTTTAAAGGAAGTCTCGGTAAATACAATAGCATTGGTGGGCTGAATATTAATGATACTGGCTCTCCCGGTCTTCCCGGTATTACCCCCCCCCCCGGCCTTCCCGGTATTGAGGACTTGCTAACTAGCCCTGTCAACTTCACCTATGCCGTTTTCGATGCAGCGGGCACTAGAGCGGTACTTAATGCGGCGGCGGGCGATAGCGATCTGAAAGTACTGTCGTCTCCCTCATTAATGGTGCTGGATAACCACACGGCGATCATTCGTGTTGGTGATCAGGTGCCTATTCGTACCTCTGAAACTACTAATACGAGTAGTCTCGTGCCGGTAGGAGATGATAGATTCTCATCGAATATCACCAGTGAGATTCAGTACCGGGATACTGGCGTTACCCTGGAAGTAACTCCTCGGGTGAACGCCGGCGGTATGGTGACGATGGAGATTACTCAGAAGGTTGATGATGTGGGTAGAACCACGACATCGGGCATTGATTCACCCACTATCTTGCAGCGGGAAATCACCACAACTGTGGCTGTGCAGAGCGGTGAAACTATCGTACTGGGTGGTTTGATCCGTGAGAATAAGGAGGAATCTGAGAGTGGTATCCCCTATCTCAAAGACATTCCTTTTCTGGGGGCTCTGTTTGGAAGCAAGAGCACCAGTACCTTCAAAACTGAACTGGTGGTTATGATCACCCCAAGTGCAGTGGGCAATCCACAAGAGGCCCGTCGGGTGACAGATGAATATAAAGCTAAACTACAAGGCGTGGACTTATCCGGTTTTAAATAGTATCTCCCCGACCAACCCTCCTAAACGAGGGCTACCGGTTGCAGTATGACTGCAGCCGGTTTTTTTATCGGTCTATTTTGCCACTACTACGTCAGAAAATTGAATGGAAGTATCTCGTAAGATTTTTCTCTTCAGACTGATCGCTCCAAAAATGCCACTGATCAGAAAAAAATACCGTTTGTCACTGAGAGGATTGGTTGTCGTTTATTCAAGAATAGGTGTTTCGTTCACTATTGATTAATAGTTAACCTAACTTTTTTCATAGAGTTACACAATATTCCTCAAGTAAAAGAAAAGTTTTTAGGGTCTTTATTCTAATTTGTAAGATATTTCTTACAGCTTCCATAGGAAATTTGAATTTGAAAAAAAGTCGTTGCTCTACTAGAACTATGTGGCAGCTAGGAAAAGGCAAAGTGTTGCTAGGGATATTCTTTAAGCAGTAGAAGCAGTCAGCAAACTACGCAAAGCCACGGGTCACCATCCAGACGGCCGGACTACCGAAAAGCTTCAGACAACAGTTTGGGGTCGAGGTGGTTCTTATTGTTTGGCAGTCAATTCAAACAAACTTATCTAGACGTTTCTTTCACCCACCCAACTGTACATAACTGATATATCTATTGATATATCGTGATGATGCATGGAGATAGAAACCATCCCATTACAGTTTTCGAATTTTCTATCACACAAATAATTGGCTTTATCTGTGTCGAATTTATTTTGCTGAGTCTTTCAGAAGGAGTTGGGTCGTGAAAAAGGTATCAGGGTTTATTCATAAACATATGTCGGTGCTAGTCATTGTTTTCGCCATATTAATGAGCATAACAGTGGCGGTGTTTGCTATAAATGACACCCCATTTTTTGACACAGACGGCGATTCGTTGCAAAACAATGGTTTGAACGATAGCGATGATATATACAATGATTTTAATGGCAGTCCGTCTTGGTTGATTGTGCCGGATTTGTCATCTTTCTCACCTGATAATTCTGTATCTGTGCCCGACCCGACATATCACCAGCCAAGCAACAAAGATAATCAACCACTTTCAGATTGGGGTTGCGTTGTAAAAATGAACCCATCGAACAAAGGTGATATTCAAGCAGCCATGATGACAGGCTTTAACGATGGTGGAGACCTTCTACTGTTTGGTGCCGTTGATCGTTACTCAAACAATGGTAATGCCCAAATGGGTTTATGGTTATTCCAGGAAGAAGTGGGATGTGATTCCAGTGGTTCTGGAGATTTTGTTGGTAAAAGAACGGATAGAGATGTTTTATTTATTAGTAATTTTACCAATGGGGGCACGCTATCCAACGTCCAAGCTTTCTACTGGTTGGATCCCGACTATTGGCAATGCATTGATGGCGGAGGCGACGCTGTAAGTTGTGCACCTTTACAAGAAAACGGTGACGAATGTCTGGGTGACCCTGGTCCTAACGATATATCGGAATGTAGTGAAGAACTCCCGGCAGATGACTTGATAGAAATGCCATTCATCACGGCGAATACTTGTGCTTCTCAAACACCCTCTCCTGGATCTTTAACTGTGGACTTATGCGCTTCTACAAACACCAGCAATATAATGCCTGCGTGGCCTACAGAGTCTAATGTCGGTGGTGTCGGTGTTCTGGCTGAGAATATGTACTTTGAAGTTGCGATTAATTTTACAGGGTTGTTACCCAATGCAAGTGAAATTTGTCTTGGGTCATTTATGTTTGAAACACGTGCTTCGCAATCCATCACTGCTAACCTGTTTGACTACGCGTTAGGGAGTCTAAATACCTGTAGTGAATTGATTATTATCAAAGAAACCGACCCGACACCTGATAGTACACTCTTCGAATTTAGTGCTACAGAAGGTGCTGGGACTGGTGGTGTAGCATTACCTGGATCGCCTGATTCAACGAGCGATGATGGTTCAGCTCTAGAATTTGGTGACTTAATACCAGGTGCCTACAACGCGGCTGAACCTTCCTCTCTAGCAGGGTGGGATTTGGACGATATTACTTGCCGAGATGCTTCTAACGCTGTTGTTG
>DRHD01000078.1 GCA_011049795.1 Porticoccus sp. | reverse complement strand
AGCCTAGTTTTTTAACCAAACACAATTGCCTTCGCTTTTTTTATTGATCTCCTGCAATTTTTTTTCATGTAAAACCAACTCATCCGAACTTGGCGACAACGACCAGAGTCAAGTGAATCAATTGCGCCGCCTATCGCCACAAAGACAAGGTTTGCCGGTTATTTTGCCAAGTTCGGATGAGTTGGTTTTACATGAAAAAAAATTGCAGGAGATCAATAAAAAAAGCGAAGGCAATTGTGTTTGGTTAAAAAACTAGGCTTTGTAATATTTCATGTTAAAAAAAGGCCGACACTGTGATCTCAGTGTCGGCCTTTTTTCTGCAAGCGTCATAAGCACTTGCGGTTCTTTTTAATTTATAAACATAACCAACGAAACAAAGCCCACAGTACTTAATACGATGGTGTAGGGCAAAGCCATGTAGACCATGCGTCCATAAGACAGACGAATGAGTGGCGCCAGGGCGGAGGTTAACAAGAACAAGAAGGCGGCTTGACCGTTGGGCGTCGCCACGCTTGGTAAGTTGGTGCCCGTGTTGATGGCCACGGCTAGGTTTTCGAAATGCTTCCGAGATATATCACCGTTGTCCAGAGCGGCTCTCACTTCATTAATATAAACCGTTGCAACAAAAACATTGTCGCTAATCATTGAGAGTACACCGTTCGCCACAAAGAACATGGGGGCTTGCATATCCAAGGGTTGAGACAGCACCCAATGGGTGATTGGGGCAAACAAATGTTGTTCGTGAATCACGGCAACAATGGTAAAGAACACCACCAGCAATGCAGTGAATGGCAGGGCTTCCTCAAAAGAACGCCCAATTTGATGCTCTTCAATAACACCGTTAAAAGCCGTTAACAATACAATGATCATGAGACCAATCAAGCCCACTGCAGCAAGGTGAAGTGCTAAGCACAGCACTAAGATGACGGCACCCACGGCTTGAATAATGAGTTCGGCTTTATCTCGCTGAGTCATTTTGCTGTTTTGGTCTTCGGCATAATCTTCCAGTACCGCTCGCACAGAAGGGGGGATCTGCGTGCCGTAGCCAAACCAGCGGGTCTTTTCCAAGACGATAACGGTTAGTAGGCCAAAGAAAAGAACAGGCATGGTCACTGGAGCCATAACTAGGAAGAATTCTAGGAAGTTCCAGCCGGCTTTTTCTGCAATGAGCAAGTTCTGCGGTTCGCCAACCAAGGTACATACGCCACCCAGGGCGGTACCCACGGCACCGTGCATCACAAGGGTGCGCAAAAAATCGCGGAATTGGTCTAGGTCTTCACGGTGATATTCATGCACCGTTTCGTCGTTGCTGTGGTCGTGGTCATGATGAATTTTTACGCCAGACGCCACCTTGTGGTAAACCGAGTAGAAACCAACACCAACGCTGATCAACACCGCGGTAACGGTGAGCGCATCAAGAAATGCGGAAAGAACCGCTGAAACAAGGGAGAAAAGCAGCGATAAGCCCACCTTAGACTTCACCGATGTCAAAATTCGAGTGAACACGAACAGCAGCAGGGTTTTCATGAAGTAGATGCCAGCCACCATAAACATCAGTAGTAAAATAACATCGAAATTGGCGACTACTTCGTTATAAACTGCGCTCGTGGAGGCCAAGCCCAGCAATACGGCTTCTAGGGCGAGCAAGCCACCAGGCTGCAAGGGGTAGCACTTGAGTGCCATAGCCAGAGTAAAGATAAACTCACCAATCAACACCCAGCCAGTGGCAAAGGGACCAATCGTGTAGAGTAAAATTGGGTTAATTACCAGAAATAGAATGATCGAGTTCTTGTACCATTGAGGTGCTTGGCCTAGAAAATTCTTGCCAAATGCCTGCGCTAGGGTAGGAGCCATGTGTCTTTCCTTATGCTGCGTTGAGCCCATTATGTTTGTATAAGCTGTAACGCTTCGACTGACGGACGTTAAAATTGCCTGACACGGATGGTATGACAAAACGTTGTCTAACGCCAAAAATTTCAACTATTTCAACGGTCTTGATCATCAATTGTGCGAATATGAAGCAAATTCAGAGCGATTTGGACGGAATCTACCCAATTGGATGTTCTTTGAAGCTTAAGGCTCTGATTTGTGAGGCAATATACTGATATGTGAGTTGATTTTTGGTAAGTTAACGCGACGCTAATCGATGGAAAGAAAGGAAGCCTTAGTGAGTGACAGTCTAGCCCCAAATTTCAGTTCGTTGAAAATGATCCACCCCGAACTTGTCGTTACCCTTGAGCAGGCTTCAGCCGAGCTTGAGCAGTTTATTGCCAATCGAAACGACCTGATGAGTTTCAGGGCTTGTATCGACAGCATTGCTCAAATTGCGGGCACGCTTGAGTTGATTCAAGTGCAGGGCGCCACTGAGCTGGCTAGCGAGATAGTTGAGCTAGCGGAGAACGTCGATCCTGAGCAAGAAGCCCTAGCCGACGAGCAGCTGGGTTTGATCGCTCGCGCATTTTTACTTTTACCCCGATATCTTGAATATTTGCTGCAAACCCAACGAGACTTGCCGGTACTGCTCATTCCTCAGATCAATGAGGTACGCTTGGCTAGGAAACAGACCCTGCTGGCCGACAGCCACTATACTCGTCCCAATTTCGATACACCCTTGGCACCTGCAAAATCCGTCAAACTTGTTGATGGAGAAGACATGGCGGCACTGATCAAACGCCTCCGGCATATGTACCAGGTGGGTCTGCTGGGTATTCTTAAAAACAAGCAGATTAAACCTTCGCTGAATATGATGCAGCGATCGCTACAAAGAATGAGCATTATTCAGGCCGACACGCCTTTTTATTCTTTGTGGTCTTTAGGTTCAGCAGCGCTACAGCACTTGTCGCGTTCGATGGAGCTCACAGCCTCCCGGAAAAAAATGCTGGGAGCGTTAGATCGAGAGTTAAAATACGCGATAAAACGCACCAGCGTTAATGATCCAGCCGCTGTGCCTTCACAAACTTTATGCAGTGATTTGTTATTTATCAGTGCACTCTCGGGTGACAGCAGTGAGAAGACAACGCTTCTATTGGCCCAATATGGTTTAACGCTATTCCCCTATACTGACGCGGAATTACGGCGGGAGCGGGATGTGCTGAATGGTCCCAATGCCAATACCTTGCAATCCATGGCCTCAGTGCTAAATGGCGAATTGGTACATGCTAAGGATATTTTGGAGCGGGCATCACAGGGTGGAATTAGTAGCGGCGACGATTTAGTCGACTTAATTGACACCTTGAAGAAGGTTGCTGAAATTCTTGGCGTGGTGGGTTTGGTTGTGCCAGGCAATTCGCTCAAGAATGAAATTCTCACGGTAGAATCATGGCAGCGAGCAGGCAAATTAGGTGATGACACTGCGCAATTGCATCTAGCCGATATCCTTTTATACATAGAGAGTGCCATTGGCGGGGTGGGCAGTTCAGGTTTGTCGGATGACAGCATTGCCCGAGTCAATAGCCAGGAGCGTCAGGAAGTTATTGCGCGGAGTCAATTAACCAATGCTCGCTATATTGTTCTTAATGAGGCCGAAGCCGGCCTTGCGCTGGTGAAGCGTTCTCTCAGTTCTTTTACTGAGTCTAATTATGACCGAGGCCATATTAATAATGTCACGGTGTCGCTCAACGCTATCAGGGGTGTCTTGGCGATGCTTACTCTGTCTCGTGCCGAGAGTGTTATGCAGGTCTGCATTGATTTTGTTGAAGATGTTTTGATGGACTCCAATGAGCAAGCCGATCTAGAACCATTAATGGAAACCTTTGCTGACGCCGTAGTTAGTATGGAATATTATCTGGACGCGATAAAGAGTGACGAAAACGCCGATGATAAGGTGTTGGAAATTGCTGAAGAGAGCTTGGCCGCTTTGGGTTACTCGCTGAATAGGGCATGAATTTATGATCTACGAAGGTTTGGCTTCAGCGTCTGTCATCTTAGGCTTATTGGTCTGTTATCTGTCCTTGCGCTTACTGATGCGAGCCGGCTGGATTGGCGGTTGGTTGAGGGGCATGTTTGGGCTCTTGTTAGTGGCCTTAGGTCTTACCCTGGGTTTGTTAGCATTGGATGTCGTGGGTTACAAACAGCTCATTAGTGAAAAATCAGTTGCCACCCTAAGCTTTGAAAAATTAGCCGAGCAGCAGTATCGAGTGGTAATGGTTGACAGTGGTGGCGAAGAGCATCTTTTTATTTTAAAAGGTGATCAATGGCAGCTAGACGCAAGAATTGTGAAATGGCCAGGATTGTTAGCCAGTTGGGGGATGAAGCCCGGTTATCGTTTAGATAGAATTAGCGGTCGGTATTATTCCCTGGAGCAAGAACAAAACGCTGAACGAACGGTTTATTCGCTGAACGATAGCGAAAATCCGGTTGATGTTTGGCAGTGGATACGAGGTTACAATGAAAACCTGCCTTTTGTTGATGCCGTTTACGGTAGCGCCGCCTTCTTGCCAATGGGTGATGATGCGTTATTTGAAGTGACCTTATCGAATACAGGGCTGTTAGCCCGACCGCTCAATGACCGGGCTCAGAAAGCGCTCGATCGTTGGCAGTGATCGTATAGACGAGTTAAAAACTTGAATCTTAATTAGATAGATAATTGTGGAGTTGAATTTTGGAATTTTTGATGGAATATGGTCTGTTTTTGGCCAAAGCAGTGACCATAGTACTTGCCATTGGGGTGGTTGTAGGCCTTTTGGTGTCGGCGGGTAGTCGCGAGAGCAAGAGTGGGCAAGGTCATATAGAAGTTACTCATCTAAATGATGAGTATGAGGCCATGCGCGATATCCTGAAAGAATCTCTGCTGAGCGAAGAGGAATTAAAGGCCGACATCAAGGCAGAGAAAAAAGCCGCTAAAGCGAAACAGAGTGCAGAGAAAAAAGCGCTTAAAGCCAATGCGCCAAAAGAAACTAAAAAACGGGTGTTTGTGCTCGACTTTGACGGTGACATGAAGGCCTCAGCTACCGAACACTTACGGGAAGAAATTTCTGCGTTACTCACTATGGCTAGTGCTGAAGACGAAGTGATTGTGAAACTTGAGAGTGGCGGCGGCATGGTGCATAGCTACGGTTTGGCTTCAAGTCAGTTGGCGCGAATCAGTGCAAAAGGT
>DRHD01000077.1 GCA_011049795.1 Porticoccus sp. | reverse complement strand
CGAATATCACGCCCATGCAAATGAGTGTATGCAGAGTGGCTGCATAGAACCCTGGGAGGCCGAGCTCATTCATAAGGATGGTTCATCTACTCCCGTCGAGATTCAGAACCAAGAAGCCGTTTATCGTGAAGAATCCATGCGTGTCGTTGCCGTTAGGAATATTTGTGAACGAAGGCTGGCCGAACAATCAGCCAGGAGTATGGCAATAGAATTAGCTCAATTGATCGATACCGCAAATGCCCCCATTTTCGGTATCGACTCTAATGGACTGCTCAACGAGTGGAACAAAAATGCAGAACTAATCACCGGCTACGGTAAGGATGAGGTGGTGGGGAGAAATCTGGTGAATGATTTCATCACCGAGGACGAACAAGCATCGGTAAAGGGAGTTTTGGACAGAGCTCTTAAAGGTGATACGACTGAAAACTACGTGTTTCCACTGCAGAGCAAGTCGGGAAAGCGAATTGATGTGCTGCTTGGCTCGTCCACGCGACGCGATATTGATGGAAATATCATCGGTGTGATCGGCATTGGCCAGGATATCACCGAATTAAAACAGGCTGAGGCACAGATTATACAGGCGTCCAAACTGTCCACCCTGGGTGAAATGGCCACCAGCGTGGCCCACGAACTGAACCAGCCACTCAACGTCATCCGCATGGCGGCGGGGAATATCCAGCGGAAAATTCACAAAGGTACTGTAGACGAGAAATACTTGTCGGGAAAGCTGGAGAGAATAACAGCACAGACCGAGCGAGCATCCGCCATCATCACTCATATGCAGATGTTCGGCCGCAAGGCATCGGAGAAACCCTACCTGCTTGATCCCTGTGACATGGTGCGGGGCGCACTCGACCTGTTGGGCGAGCAACTTCGCTTGGAGGAGATTGAGGTTCAGCACGAACTGCCCGAGGCTTCCCCCCTGATTCTCGGTCATCAAGTACAGGTCGAACAGGTGCTTCTCAACCTACTGACCAATGCGCGGGATGCCATTCAATCCCATGGTGACGTAAAGGGGAAGAAAATCCGGTTGGCGGTTGAAATAGTCGATCCCAAGATCGTCAAAATTATTGTTGAGGATAACGGCGGCGGCATACCCGAAAATATTATTGAGCGTATATTCGAGCCCTTCTATACCACCAAGAAAATAGGTACTGGAACAGGCCTTGGGCTGTCGGTTAGCTATGGTATCGTCCGCGATATGGGTGGAAGTATAGACGCCAGCAATAACGATCAGGGTGCAAGGTTTACAATCACGCTACCCATCATCGACAGGCTCCTAGGAGATTAGCAATGATCAGGATTCTCGTGGTCGACGACGAAATAGCGATCCTTGATGAGATCGCCGAGACATTGACCGAAGAAGGATACGGGGCCGTATGTGTCGAGAGGGTTGATGCCGCACTCGATGCCCTGCGTAACCATTCCGATATCAACCTGGTGGTGACCGATCTAAAAATGCCCGGCAAGACTGGCGCTAACTTAATCAACCAAGCAAGAGCTGAATTCGAGCGCGACATCACCTTTCTCGTTATGTCGGGACATGGTAGCCCGGAGGTCGACCCCAACGGGCTGAAAATTAGTGAATATCCCTTCCTAAAAAAGCCCCTGGACGTTGATCAACTTCTTAAGGCAGTAGCAAAGGCTGTCACACAAAATCAGGACGGCCGATGAAAATGACCAACAAGATACTGATTGTCGATGACGAAACGGATATCTGCGATGAACTGCTGGAGTGTCTGACCAATGAAGGCTACGAATGCATGACTGCGGCTAGCGGCGAAGAGGGACTAAACCTGATTCGAGACGACCTAGAGATTTCTATTGTCCTTACCGATCTTCAAATGCCCGGTCGCGCAGGGCTGACGATGATCGGCATTGCCCAGGCGGAACTCGAAAAGGGTCGTGTGCTGGAATTTGTCGTCATTACCGGCCACGGTAACACCGGGGAGGCGATCACAGCCCTAAAGCTTGGTGTCATGGACTTTTTGCAGAAACCTATCGATGTCGACCATGTGATCCATGTGGTGCGCCGTGCCGAGGAACTGGTGCTTCTGAAAAGAGCTAGGCATCATTACCAAGAGGCTCTCAAGGCGGATGTTGAGGCAAAAACCGTAGAAATCCGCAAATTACATGTAAATCTCGAGGCCGCATATGCAGAGGCACTGGATTGTCTGGCTGCTGCCGCAGAATACAAGGATCCAGAGACCGGCGACCACATCCATCGAGTGGGTAAATATACCCAATTGATCGCTAATGAGCTGGGTTGGTCCAAAAAACGTCAGGAGATGATACTACTCGCCGCACCACTACATGATGTCGGCAAGATTGGCACCCCAGAGTCTATTCTACTCAAACCCGGTAAGCTGTCCGCCGAAGAAATCGCCATAATGAAACAGCATACTGAAATCGGACATCGCATCCTGTCAAGTTCCACTTATCCGGTGATGATGATGGCGAGCAACATTGCACGGGGCCACCACGAACGTTGGGACGGCAGCGGATATCCACACGGCCTGACAGGAGCTGAAATCCCCATTGAGGCTCGTATTACCACTTTGGGCGATGTTTATGATGCGCTACGGTCAGCAAGACCCTACAAGCCCGCATTCGACCACAAAAAAACTCTGTCTATCATGCTGGATGGTGACGGGCGAACATGCCCATCCCATTTTGACCCTGAACTGCTGGCAATTTTTCGTGAAAAATCTGACGAATTTGACAGCATTTTTCACAGTTCGCAGATGGGCGGATAATGTCTGACCGCATGGCGAAAAATAAAATGCAGACTTTTATGCCTCTTCACGATAGTAGCAATTGGGCATATTTCTAGGCGCCCTCCGTGTTTAGTTAGAACACCCGTTGAACCTGCCGCATACATCAGATCCAACCTGTTTTTCTAACTACGTGCTCAGATCAATCTATTATGCTCAAGTAACATCCTTGTTTCGGGTATTCTATTACTCACCATTTTTAATTAATGCGATAATTGATACAAGTTGTCACCGCGCCCCACTAAAACTTTACTGAGTGGTTTGCATGGACAATTTTCATTTGAAGCGATATAACTCACTGAAATATTTTCTTAAAAATAGGATAACTCATTGACTCATCAGGCAAGGAAAAGGTTTGGCCAGAATTTCCTGGTAGACCACGACATCATCGACAAAATTGTTGCCGCCATTGCACCCGCGCCCGACCAGAACCTGATTGAAATTGGGCCCGGCCAAGGAGCAATTACCGGACCAGTGCTGGAAAAATGCCCACACCTAAACGTAGTGGAGCTTGACCGAGACCTCATTCCTATATTGCAGAAAAAGTTTCAGGAATACCCTGATTTTCACGTCCATCAAGGTGACGCACTGAAAACAGATTTCAGCCAATTTTATCAGGAGGGAAAACCCCTGCGTATTATCGGCAATCTTCCCTACAATATTTCCACACCACTGATGTTTCATTTACTCAGCTTTAGCGGTCAAATTCGTGATATGTATTTTATGCTGCAAAAGGAAGTCGTTACTCGCCTTGCTGCGGCGCCCCGCGATAAAAACTATGGTCGACTCAGTGTCATGGTTCAATATCACTGTAAGGTTCAACCACTGTTTCAAGTCCCACCCTCAGCGTTTAGGCCGGCACCCAAGGTGGAATCGGCCATCGTTCGTCTGCTACCCTACCCAGAACCACCCTGCCCGGCCGATGACCTTCAGTTGTTATCACGGCTGGTTAGATCTTGCTTTCAGCAACGGCGAAAGACGATGCGTAATACCCTAAAACACATGCTCGAGGTAGAGCAACTCAAACAATTGGATATCGACTTAACACGTCGACCTGAAACACTCAGTGTTGAAGATTTTGTCCTGCTCAGCAATCAAATAGGATCTCTGTTATGACCCATATTGTTGTTGTAGTAACCCCAGGATACTTACCGGAACAATCCGACCCAGCCAATGGAACCTATGCCTTTGCCTACCATGTCAGCATTGAGAACCACGGCGATGAGGCCGCTCAATTAATCAGTCGACACTGGCTCATTACCGATGGAAATGCCCACACCAAAGAGATACGAGGCCCTGGTGTTGTGGGAGAACAACCAGTAATAACCCCCGGTCAAGCTCATCGGTACACCAGCGGTGTCACACTTGATACTACCGTGGGCACGATGGAAGGTAGCTACCAAATGGTTCTAGACTCCGGGGAGGCTTTTGATGTGCCAATCCCCGCCTTTCTATTATCGGTTCCTGGAGCGGTTCATTGATCACCAACCTATTATCGTCAGGAATTCACCATTGACCACCTATGCTGTCGGCGACATACAGGGATGCTTTCAGCCACTCAAACGTCTATTAGACCGAGTTAAATTTGACCCTGCCAGTGATCACTTGTGGTCGGTAGGTGACGTAGTCAACCGAGGTCCGGAATCGCTGGAAACCCTACGGTTTTGTTATAATCTCGGCAGCCACTTTCGCATGGTACTGGGCAATCACGACCTTCATTTACTGGCCATTGCTCATGGTATTCGCCGCCCCAGCCGGACTGATACTCTGGATGACATTCTCAAGGCACCCGACAGGGATAAGCTGCTGCATTGGCTTCAACAGCAACCGATGCTCATTGAAGACGAGGGTTATGTGATGATTCACGCAGGAATTCCCCCTCAATGGTCACTCAGTCAGGCTAAGACACTGGCTGAGGAAATGAGTGATGTCCTCCGTTGTGAGACAAAGTCACGTCAATTCTTTGAAGTAATGTATGGAGATGACCCCGACACATGGGCAGGCGACCTATTACCCCCTGTACGCTGGAGGGTCATCACCAATTACTTTACCCGGATGCGATTTTGCTCACCAAGCGGCCATTTGGAACTCACCAGCAAATCCCAACCAAATGACCCACCCTCAGGGTTCGCACCCTGGTTTAGCCACCCAAGTCGACTCCCGCAAGATACAAAAATCATCTTTGGTCACTGGGCCGCGCTGGAAGGTCGGGCCTGTAAAGACAATTTATTTCCCCTAGATACTGGCTGCATCTGGGGTGGGCCTCTACGACTGATGAACCTGGATACCGGGGAATATTTTCACCAGCCTCAGAACTGAGGATAAACAGTCCTAGGGACTAACGAGTGAATCACAGGCCGTTATCACTCTGCCTAGCGTTCACGAAGAGTCCGTAAACCGCTAGAATACAATGCCAGAGCCACATAATCCTAGCCATCCGATAACAATAAAAGGGAACGTAAATGATCCGAGCCCTCTCCAATTTCTTCACTGGAATTATGCAGCGCTGGCTACCAGATGCTTTCATTATTGCCATTATTTTAACGTTTGTCGTACTTCTCGGTGGTGTTCTTGGCGAAGGGCACACGCCAGCCAAAATGATCAAATTTTGGGGCGACGGTGTCTGGAATCTTTTAGTTTTTTCCATGCAGGTCATCATCACGCTGGTTACTGGCAGTGTCTTAGCGCAAACAGCTATCGTCAAAAAAGGGTTGAGGAAACTGGCTTCGCTGGCAAAAACACCCGGTCAAGCAATTATCCTGATGACAGCTATCGCCTTGATTTGCTGTTGGATCAGCTGGGGATTTGGACTTATAACCAGTGCTTTGATGGCCCGTGAAATAGCCCGACAAGTCAAAGGTGTTCACTACCCTCTACTCGTGGCCTCCGCCTACTCAGGAATGCTCATATGGCATGCAGGCCTGTCTGGATCGATTCCCCTTAAAATTGCCGTTTCCGATGGTGATGTACTGGGCACGCTGATGAATGGCACCACCATTCCTCTCGCCGAGACAATCTTCAGCTGGGAAGTCATCGTCATCTGCTTGGTGATGCTTATCACCTTGCCAATTATTAACCGGCTGATGATGCCCGAGCCCCACGAGGTGGTTGAAATCCAACCCGAACAGGCGGGCACCGAGGAAGACATTCCTATCCAGAGCAATACCCCCGCAGCCAAGATCGAGAACCATCGTCTGCCTACCCTGTTATTGGGCCTACTCGGTGGTTACTACGTGGTGGACTATTTTCTCGATGGCGGGAAGGTCGGCTTGAACACGGTGAATTTTATCTTTTTGGTGATGGGGCTACTGCTCCATCGCTCCCCCGCCAGTTACTTAGCCGCACTAAATGAAGCGGTTAAGGGCGTCTCTGGTATCGTACTGCAATTTCCCCTCTATGCCGGCATCATGGGGATGATGGTTCAATCGGGGCTTGCTGTCTCCATGTCCGAATGGTTTATCAGTATTTCTACCGCCGATACTTTTACTCTGTTTACCTTTCTCAGCGCTGGTGTGGTCAATTTTTTTGTGCCTTCGGGAGGAGGTCAATGGGCGGTTCAGGCTCCCATCGTTATTCCTGCAGCCCAAGCGCTGGGAATACCGCTTAACCAAGTAGCCATGGCAGTGGCCTTTGGCGATGCCTGGACCAATATGGTACAACCGCTCTGGGCACTGCCACTACTAGGTATTGCTAGACTTGGGATCAAAGACATTATGGGTTACTGCACGGTGGCACTGCTCTGGTCAGGGCTGGTATACAGCCTTGGCATGGTCTTCCTGCTCTAATGAAAAAGACTTCCCCTAGTGATGCACTGCAAACCACCCCATTACTATCTCCAATGGGTATTCCAGATGCGTGGATTATCAAATTTGCTCCGTTGGTTCCAAAAGGACAAATTCTTGACCTAGCCTGTGGCAGAGGAAGACATGGTCGCTACTTTCTCAACCAAAATTATCCCGTTACCTTTTTGGATCAAAATATCTCTGGGGTTGCAGATCTTGAAAACCATCCCAAAGCCAAACTGATGCAATATGACCTAGAAACTCC
Source organism: Porticoccus sp. (assembly GCA_011049795.1). Next base: position 3,319 of record DRHD01000077.1, on the reverse strand, counting down.
TACTCCAGGCAGTGGCTATCAAGAAAAGGGCGTACTCTGGCCTTTTGATGTAGATTTGTTCTCTGGCATTGTTGTGAGCAATTATTTACATCGCCCTTTATTTCCTTATTTGTTGCAGTCGCTAAAACCTGGTGCGGTCTTGCTCTATAAAACATTTTCACAGGGTAACGAACAGTTTGGCAAGCCTTCCAACCCTGCGTTTTTACTTCATGAAAACGAGTTACGGGACGTGTTCGAACCGGCTCTGGATATTGTGGATTTTAGGCAGGGAAAAGAATCAAACCCTGATCGTATCACCCAGGCCATTTGCGCAATAAAGAAATCCAGGTGATAAAGGCATAAACGTATTCGCCTAAACTAACCACGGATCATATTGATTTAGACGTATAATAGCGTAAATTTAGCGTATTCTTTTAGCAGATAAAAATGGATAACCTGTGAGTGAAAGCAGCTATTCTCTTCAGAAAAGTTACATAGTGATATGAAAAAACACCTACTAACAATTTTTCTGTTGCTCGTGAGCCACCCTCTCTATGCAGGTATAGTCAGTCACTTTAAGACCGAAGATGGCACGGACTGGCAGCATGTGGCCAACTGGTCCAGCGGTATTCTTATCCTCCTCCTCTCCATGACTGCTATCACACTCTTTTTTAGCCGCCGAGAAGCACACAAATCTAATCGTGAGTTAGAAATCATTCGCAAAGAATTAGAACAGCGGGTTCAAGAACGAACTGCCACGTTGGATGAAGCTAACCACCTACTGACACAAACAAATCAACTTCTTGAAGGCGAAATCACCCAACACCGACAAACGACTACTCGGCTTCGCTCTTCTGAAGCCTATATCAGCGACATCCTCAGCTCCATGCCACTGATGCTTATAGGCCTTAAGCAGAACGGGCAAGTAACTCAGTGGAACCGCCGCGCAGAAGAAATCACAGGAATAAACTCGAAACAAGCACTGGGAAAGGATCTCTGGAAGACATACCCCGCCATCACTGTTACACCAAATCAACTGGCTCAAGCACAGAAAGAAAACCGTTCTATTACCATTAAACATAGTCAACGGGGACAGTATCATTTTGACATCACAATCTACCCATTACAGGATCAAACTGACACGGGTGTAGTGATTCTGATTGATGATGTTACCCAGCATATACTCTCTGCCAATATGCTGATCCAAAGAGATAAAATGTCATCTATGGGTGAACTCGCATCCACAATGGCCCATGACATCAACTCCCCACTACAAGGCATACTCCATGATTTGGAGAAGGGCTTGGGAACACTAGAAACGTCTCAACCTGACAATGAGGCAACACTGAGAGGCCTGCTCACCGATGCCAGCAAGCAAGGACAGCAAGCACTGGCTGTTATTAATAATCTACTAGATTTTTCTCGCAGCCGCGGCGGTGAACAAAGAATGGCTGATGTCACAGAGATTATCGAACATACGCTAACGCTAGCCAACGATGTGCTATCAGTTCCCACTGGGCTAGGGTTCAGGGATATTACTATTGAACGACATTACGATAAAAACCTGCCTAAAATACCCTGCTTTGTTTCCGAACTACAGCAGGTATTTCTCAGCTTGTTTCGACATGCCTGTCATGCGCTTGGACAGAGGAAAGAAAATGATCAGCATCCAATCATCAAAATTCAGGTCATAGAGTGCTACGAAGCCCTCTGGATAAAGGTTCAACACAATGGTGTTGGTATCAGTTATGAAGAACAACAGTTTATTTTTGAACCCTTTTTTACTAACAGGGTATCTGATGAGGATTACGATGCTGGCAAGCGCTTGTCTTTTTCCCACTTTATTATTACAGAGCAGCATCGAGGCGAGCTGGCCGTTACCTCAGACTTGAATGTGGGTACAACTTTTCATATTCAGCTGCCGCTCTCTCAAGTCTGAAGGCTCAGATACAGCAAATCAGAACAGTGGTAAGTTTTACCTAGGCATACAGTCTTTAAAACGAATTTATTGACCAAAACCATCCGGATTCTGGTATTGCCAGCGCCAAGTGTCTTCCATCATATCGGACAATCCGCGAGATGCTTTCCAACCCAGCTCATTCTCAGCTTTGGAGGAATCAGCCCAACACTCCGCAACATCGCCCGGCCGGCTGACTGTGATCTGATAAGGCACGGCTCTACCTGAAGCCTCCTCAAAAGCCTTAACCATTTCAAGTACCGAGTATCCGTTACCTGTCCCGAGATTCCAGGTATAGCAACCCGTCGTGGGGGGAATGGCTATTAGCTTGTCGAGTGCTTTTACATGCCCTTCGGCAAGATCCATCACGTGGATGTAGTCTCGAACACCCGTGCCATCCCGAGTGGGATAGTCATTCCCAAACACTGACAGCTGCTCAAGTTTTCCCACAGCAACTTGTGATATATAGGGCAATAAATTATTGGGAATACCACCCGGATCTTCACCAATTCGACCGCTGGAATGGGCCCCAACCGGATTAAAATAACGCAATAGCGCCACACACCAGAATGGCTCACCTACCAATTCATCAGCACGCACGAGGTCACGTAAAATTTCTTCCACCATCAATTTTGACTGGCCGTATGGATTAGTTGCACTGAGTGGAAAGTCTTCAGTTATTGGGGAGGTTTGAGGGTCTCCGTAGACAGTCGCAGAGGAGCTAAAAATTAGTGTTCTAACACTATGAGATTTCATGGCTTCACAGAGTGTCAGCGTCCCAGCCACATTATTACGATAGTAATCGAGGGGTGATTCGCAAGACTCTCCAACGGCCTTCTTGCCAGCAAAGTGCATCACGGCATTAATCTGATAACCATTAAAAATACGATCAAGGGCTTCACGATTATTGACATCATCAATAACAATCGGAAAATTCTTGCCAGTAATCTCACTGACCCGGATAAGCGATTCCTGACAACTATTAGATAAGTTGTCGAGCACCACAATATCGTAACCTTCTTCCAGTAGAGCTACACAGGCATGGCTACCAATATAGCCAGCTCCACCGGTAACCAGGACTGTCATGACACTTCCTGCCTAATTAGATAATCAAAACCCTTCAATGACACAATTATCACATAGGGCTGTAACAAGGTGCAGTAAATAATAATCTCATCGACAAAACAAAAGGCCGGGCATAAGCCCGGCCTTTATAAAACTGTAGATCTTAGAGTAAGCTACTCTTCAGCAGCTTCTTCCAAATCAACAGCTTCAACTTCTGGACGATCTACCAGTTCCACATAAGCCATTGGTGCAGCATCGCCTGAACGGAACCCGCATTTTAAAATACGGATATAGCCGCCAGGACGACCTTCATAACGT
>DRHD01000076.1 GCA_011049795.1 Porticoccus sp. | reverse complement strand
CTATACAAAAGTAAGAAGATGACCAATATCGCCAATGCAATTCCCAAAGCGGAAAGGGGTGATGTGGTCGCTTGGTCAACACCAGTACCGTCACGTCTGGGCGGCTGGCAATCAATTCATGAGTGCGACAGATATGTTCTTTGGGTGTCTGCTCATGATAGACATCATACATATCACCCAGAAACACAACCGCGCCAGGAGGCATTTTGTTAAACTCAGCCACACCTTTTTCACGCCATTCCGGGCCGCTACTCGCGTTATTTGGATACGTCTTAGCCATGGCCAGCATGTAGCAATTCTTGCATCCGGCGCTAACTTTTGTACACCACCACTTTTGCAGATTAATAGTCCAGTCTGCATAGGCGATATTGGTCATCTTCTTACTTTTGTATAGAGCCTGTACCTTCGGATACTTGGTTGCCATCGTCTTCACTCACTCCTTTGAAATAACCGTCCCAGTGGAAACGTATTATCATTGTCACCGCATTCAACGCGCCAGTGCTGCGCATAGCCATGACCACGGCAAGCTCCTCGTGTGATAAGTCCATCGCCTGTCCGACCTGCTCTTCCAACTCTGTGATACGCACGTTTTGATCTGATGACAATTTGCGTTCATCGGCCAGCTTTTCCAATAGTTCCTGTACACAATCGTGTGCGATTTCTTCATTTATTGTGGTGTTCAATGGAATAAGTCCTTTCGTGTATCATCTACGTTTTCTGGTGTTGGTGTTCGTAGGTTGTCGATAGGTTTAAGTTCGGTATAAAGCTCACCGAGTTTGTTAAAACCGAGCTTGGCTGTGCCGACATTACCGTCTTTGTTCTTCGCAATGATAATCTCAAGTTCATCTGAGCCATCCTGCTTGTAATAGCTCTCACGATATAACAATATCACCGTATAAGGGTCTTGCCCTGCGGAGATACTGCCGCCTAAATCAGATATTATCGGGCGCGGGTCACGGCGGTCTCCTGGTGCGGCCTTAAACTGATGTACCAGATCAATTGGTATGTTCATCTTTTTAGCGATTACCATTAGGTTTTTTGTGATGCACCCTATTTCCTCGTGCCTTTTGTCCGAGCGCTTATCGCTTCCCATCAGCCATAAACCATCCACCAGGACATAATCAACGACCTCATTGTGCATAATACGCCGTAGCTCGCGCCGTAAATCAAGCGGTGACATGGCCGGGTATTGATCGATAATATGCAAATTCCACCGTGATATTTTTTGTGACGCTTCAACAAACTTACTCCATTCCTGCGGGGTAAGCTCTGCGTTTTTCAAGTTGTGAACCGGTATTTTTGTCTCCATCGAAACGAACTTTCGTGTGACCGCCGCCGCGTTCACTTCCAAAGTAGCAATAACCACATGAGCGCCAGCCTTAGCACGGTTACGGGCAACGTTCAAGTTGTAGGTAGACTTGCCCGCTCCGGTTGGGCCAGCAATGATAGTCAGTTCACCCTTATATGCCCCGCCGTTGATCTCGTCGACGCTTGGATAACCCGTCGGCAAGCCCGGTACAATGCCCTGGTTACGTAGCTCAACCGCTTTTTCCACGCTGTCCATATACTCATGGACAATGGTTTTAATATCGGTGTTCTCTTGCCCATGCTCGGCTACAGTGACACTCAGCAACTTACCTTCTGCCAACGTCGCAATTTCTTTCCAGTCTATTGTCTCATCTAGCGCCAACACTTCTATAGTTTTGCACGCCTGTAATAGCTCCCGCCGCTTGGCCATGCGTTTAACCATCATGCCGTAAATTTCAGCATGTGCAGAGGTGGGCGTGTTGCGGATAAGCTGTGTCAAGTATGCCGGGCCGCCTACTTCCACAAGGAGATTCATCGCCTGCAATTCGTTGGATACCGTGACCGTATCAACCGGATCGCCACGTTGTTCCAGGCGGCCAATAGCTGACCAGATGTACTCATTGCGTATGAAGAAAAAATCTTCAGGTGACAAAAACGCGGCAATGTTTAGATAGGCTAGTGGGGCGGTCAATACCGCACCGATCACCGCTTCTTCGGACTCTTGGCTATATGGTGCGTCGGTCATGATTTTTCCTCTTCGCATTCAGGGCAATTACTATAGCGCATCGTAGACCACCACCGCTTGTGTTTTTCACAATTAATACGAACATAGGTGTCACCACACTCAGGGCATTCTTCGCACTCGGTAGTATCATAATCAAAATCGCATCTATCGCATGTTACTGTCATCACTTCCTACCTCCAAACTTATTGGCCAAGTCATCCATTATCTTTAACGCCTCTTGTTGCTGCTCTTCGCTTATCAACTCCTGCTCGCCTTCAACCACCGGCTGCAATTGCTCACGTTCCAACTCGATACCGGGGCTTGTGTACTTCGGTATCTTTTCAAGGATCGTCTTGTTGGCTTTTCTCATAAACGTCTGCCAACGTTCACCACTGCCTCGGAATGTTTCAAAGTGTGATCTCAGCTTATCGCCATTTTCCGGTAGTGGAATATCATCGTACTCGCTGCGATACCAATGCCCGAACGCCACAACTTCACAACCATCAGCGGGCTGTTCGTCAAGCTGTGTATCGAAAAACGCCTTATACCTGCCTGTCTTTTTAATTGTGCCTAAAAAGAACTGTTGTAGCCGGGCTATCTTCCAACTCGCATTATCGTCAACCCGCCAAACATGCTTGACCGCTTCCCACATATTACCGTCTGCTTGTTTTTGCTCCGGTGTGCGTTTCGGTTTCTTGGCTTTCCGTTTCTTCTTTGCTTTCGGCTTCACCTGCTCCGGTGGCGGTATTGGCTCATCGATATCGTCACTGTTCTCATCGTCGCCGATTGGTAGTTGTGGTTCGGGGGACAATTGTTGCGCCGCCGCAACATTGGTTTTGTCTTTATGTATTGGATAGTTCTCTTTTTCACAGCATTTGTCACAAATTATCTCAAGGGGTTGATTTTGCCATCTTATGAATTTGTCATCGCCGCTTAGTAAACGTTTGCAAAGTAAGCATACCCCAGATTCGGTTTTGCCATCAGCCTCAATAACAAATGCTGTCATCACAAACCCGGCGCTTTTATACACTACCAATTTTTTAGTGCTATCCAATTGTTGCGGCTCGAAACCTTCCACAGCATTGTCGCTTTTTTGCATATTGCTATCATCAGGTCTAAGCACGCAATCCTCACAACCTTTGTGTTTGCTGTCATATGCGATACATAAACCGCCATCGTTTGGTCCATCGCCGCAATTACCAATTACCTCATCGTCACCCAACTCCGCCGCCAGGGCGGACATGTGCTGAATATCGCCATGTGTCAATTTTCTG
>DRHD01000075.1 GCA_011049795.1 Porticoccus sp. | reverse complement strand
TTTTCCTCAGCAGCTGATTTTTTCTTGCTCTGATTTGGTTTTGCTGTAGGTGTAGGTGTAGGTGCTGGCTGTGTTGGAGCCAAGGCTTTAACCGCTGGTTGTTGTGCTGGCGGTACTGGTTTTACAACATCTGTTTCCAGGGAGGGAACGTCCTCTGACAGGGTGCTAGCAAGTTTGTAGCTGTATTCAGGGGTGGCACCATCTTGTTCACGAATTCTTTGGACTTCAAAGTGTGGCGTTTCAAGGCTCTCATTAGGTATCACGATAACTCTAATATTATGACGCTTTTCAATATCAGAAATTTCCTGACGTTTTTCATTGAGCAGGAAGGTAGCCACGGATACAGGGGTGATCGTACGTATTTCAGAGCTGAACTCTTTCTGAGCTTCCTCTTCGACCAAGCGTAGAATCGACAGTGCCAGTGAGCGGGTACCACGAATGGTGCCTTGTCCGAGGCAGCGAGGGCATATTCTGGAGGTTGTTTCTTCCAGTGATGGGCGTAGGCGTTGACGAGACATTTCCAGTAGGCCGAAGCGTGAAATACGTCCTACTTGCACACGAGCTCGGTCAATTTCGAGGGCATCGCGCATGCGGTTTTCAACATCACGCTGGTTTTTCCCTGAATTCATATCGATAAAGTCGATAACAATCAATCCGCCCATATCTCTGAGGCGTAGTTGGCGGCAGATTTCATCTGCAGCTTCGAGGTTGGTGCGCAAGGCGGTTTCTTCGATATCACTACCGCGGGTTGCGCGGGCAGAGTTGATATCGATAGAGACTAATGCTTCAGTAACATCGATAACAATGGAGCCACCAGCAGGTAGTTTAACTTCGCGTTCAAAAGCTGTTTCTATCTGGTTTTCTATTTGGTAGCGATTGAATAGGGGAATAGCATCCTCGTAGAATTTTACCCGGTTGTGGAAGTTGGGCATAACCTGCTGGATAAATGCAGTGGCAAGATCGAAGGCCTCACGGTTATCAATAATGACTTCACCCACATCTTGGCGAAGGTAATCACGAACCGCTCGAATAATGACGTTGCTTTCCTGAAACAGAAAGTGGGGTGCCTTACAGTTTTGGGCTTCCTCTTTGATGGTATTCCACAGTTGAAGCAGGTAATCCTGATCCCACTGCAGCTCTTCGGAAGAGCGGCCAATACCTGCGGTGCGAACAATAACGCCCATACCACTAGGTGTTGTTAAGTCTCTGAGGGCTTCTCGTAATTCAGATCGTTCTTCACCTTCAATTCGGCGTGAGATTCCACCAGCACGAGGGTTGTTGGGCATTAATACCAAATAGCGCCCAGCCAAGCTGACAAAGGTAGTCAGCGCGGCACCTTTGTTGCCACGTTCTTCTTTTTCAACCTGAACAACAACCTCAAGCCCTTCTTTGATCACATCTTGAATTTTGATGCGACCTTCAATATCAGAGGGCTTTTTAGAGAAGTATTCTCTAGAGATTTCTTTGAGAGGCAGAAAACCGTGTCTGTCCGCGCCGTAATCGACAAATGCGGCTTCCAGGCTGGGTTCAACCCGGGTGATCTTACCTTTGTAAATATTTGCCTTACATTGTTCGCGAGTACGGTTTTCTAAGTCCAGGTCATACAGTTGTTGGCCGTCGACCATGGCCACCCGAAGCTCTTCCGGCTGGGTGGCGTTGATTAGCATGCGTTTCATTATGTTGTTCCTACTGTCTTGTGCGTTACAAGCAGCAGAAGCACCGCAGAGGTGATGAACAATTGATGTGCAAAAAAGCCGGGCAACAAAGATCCGACAGCGGTTAGGCTGGCGAATAAAAGGGTCTTATCCCTATAATTTTCCTAAGTTTTCCGTTATCAGTCACTGTATCTTTCCGGTAATACCTTCGAGTTATCAATCTGATGTTTTGCAGCAGTTCGTTCGGTTGGAATAGCAAAATTAGAGTGAATTCTTGTGTTGTCTAGATCGGGGCCACTGTCTTAAGTGGGGCCGGAATACAACTCACTGTTATCGTGCTACTGCGGGAACAGAACTAGTGTTCAATATATTTCGCGGTAACTTCTGCGCCTTAGCGCGGTTTCTCAATGACAACTGCCGTATATTTATGTGTTATCGGGCAACTGTCGCAATAAATCTCAATAGCGGGCTTCCGCCTTATCGTTTGCTGAGCGTTCTACAGGCTATCTATAGAACATTCGTTATTCACACCGGTTCTTACCGGGGCTCAGCGCAACGGACGAGGACTATATCAGGTATTGTCAACCCCATCAATTTAAAGGTGTGTGAATGAGTCGTTAATTCTATGATTTTTGGTGGTTTTTTTGAGATGGTGCCAGTGGTTGGGGCAGCTGATAGAATGGCCGCCTCTTTTTCTCTGGCTGAACCTGCTGTGGCTCAACATGACTGATACCCAAGCTAAATCTATCTCTGTGAAGTATGTTGATATCACAGAGGATCAAGCGGGTCAGCGGGTTGATAATTTTTTGTTGACCAAGTTAAAAGGCGTCCCGAAGTCACGTGTTTATAGGATTCTTCGCAAGGGCGAAGTCCGGGTTAATGGCTCTAGGGTCAAGCCTGAATACAAGTTGCAGGGAGGGGATAGAGTCAGAATACCGCCTGTACGTGTGGCTGACCGTGAGGCTCCGGCCGCTCCTGGGCCAAAGCTACAGCGGCTACTCGAACAAAATGTTATTTATGAAGACTCATTACTTTTGGTTGTAAACAAACCCGCCGGGTTGGCTGTTCATGGAGGAAGGGGCGTAAACCTTGGGTTAATCGAAGCCCTAAGGGCAACCCGCCCCAGCCACTCTTTCTTGGAGCTGGTCCACCGCCTAGATCGGGGGACCTCGGGTTGTTTGATTATTGCCAAAAAGCGCTCTGCCTTGCGTTTTTTGCAAGATGAAATGCGTGCCAGACGTGTAGTGAAGGTGTATCAGGCGCTGGCGACTGGTCGGTGGCCCAGGGGGATGAAGCGAATCGATATGCCCCTTCTTAAAAGCGAATTGAAATCCGGTGAGCGTGTAGTAAGGATTAATCCGGAGGGTAAATCCTCGGTGACACATTTCTCGGTGTTGAAGCGCTTTGATAAAGCGACACTAATGGATGTTACTTTGGAGACGGGCCGAACTCATCAGATTCGGGTTCATAGCCAATATGCAGGGTGCCCGTTGGCCGGTGATGAGAAGTACGGTAATGATGAGTGTAATCGTCAAATGAAGGCTCTTGGGCTAAAACGAATGTTTTTACATGCAGCAAAGTTGGCGTTTCGTTCTCCTGATGGACAAAAAATTCGTGTTGAAGCCCCTCTACCAGATGAGCTAGTCAAAGTGCTGGCAACACTAGGTTAGAGGGTAGGGAGTAGATAGGATGATCAAGCTCTTGATCTTTGATTGGGATGGCACGCTGTGTGATTCTCTTTCCCGAATTGCTTTATGTATACGTTGTGCCGCAGAAGAGGTCGGTTTGCCTCCGCCCCCGGAGCACGAGGCTAGAGAGATTGTTGGTTTGGGGTTAGTGGAGGCACTTGAAACCCTGTTTCCAGGGATTCATATGGATCAGATTTTGGCTATGCGAGATAGCTATTCCCGTCACTTTGTAGAACATGACCGTGAACCATCTCCTTTTTTTAAGGGTGTTGAGGAGACACTCGAGCAGCTCAAGAGTCAGGGATACCTGCTTACCGTGGCGACGGGAAAAAGTCGCCGAGGTTTGGACCGAGTATTGAAAACCAGGCGGTTGAGCCATTTTTTCCATGGTAGTCGTTGTGCTGATGAGACGGCAGGAAAACCAAACCCTTTGATGTTAAATGAGCTGTTACAGGAGTTTAAGTTCTCTCCTGAAGAGGCGTTGATGGTGGGTGATACCGAGTTTGATATGGCTATGGCTGTGAATGCGGGAATACCTAGAGTTGCAGTTAGTTATGGTGCTCATTCATCTGATAGGCTACTTAAATACCAGCCGTTGGCCTGCCTTGATGACTTTAAGGAAATAGAGAAAATAATCAATAAATCAATTTAAAAACAATTAAATATAAGTGTTTATTAATGTTATTTATAGGTTATTTTGGCGCAGCATTTGGCTCAGCCTAATGAGCGGCAACCCAACCAACGCTGTTGGGTCATTGCCGAAGATACCTTCAAATAAAGTAATACCAAGGCCTTCACTTTTGAAGCTGCCGGCACAATCGTAGGGCGTCTCCTTTGTCAGGTAATCTGCAATTTCTTCATCACTGAGCTGCCGAAAAACGACATCAGTAGAGACAATATCAACATCAAGATAGCCTGTTCCGCTGTTCAGAAGTGCTACACCAGTGAGAAAGGTTATGCGTGAGCCAGATTGTGACCGCAGTTGTTGAAATGCTGCATCATAGTTTCCCGGCTTGGTAAGAGTGCCTCCTTCGAAAACTGCTACTTGGTCAGAGCCGATAATCAGGTGGTTGGGGTGCGAGGCAGCCAATGCTTTGGCTTTGGCCTCAGATAGACGTTTGACGAGATGTTCTGGTAACTCTCCCTGTGTTGGGCTTTCATCAATATCGGGAGAAACCCATTCGAATGGGTGCTGTAGGCGGTCAAGTAGGG
>DRHD01000074.1 GCA_011049795.1 Porticoccus sp. | reverse complement strand
GTTATGTTGTTATTTCCGTTGCGATTGAAAATATGAATGTCATCGCCAGTTGTCATTTTTAATTCTGGGAATATCTGGGGATTAAATTGACGAATAAGCCCACTGGTAACATCTAAAAATACATCATCTGGTGCTCCACCGTTCGGTACGATAGTGATGGTCGGAGTCACGCCTATTAGCCACTTAGGGCCGTCTGAACGCAGGTGATTACCAATCATCTGCATCAAGCCCTGATTATTGGAATCATCGTTTTCTGGACGATTATTTATATTTTGATTGCCGTATGCGCCGTCGGTTTGGGTAGTGGCCGCCGTTCTCAATATGACAATGGCAACCGGGACATGTTCAGCAGATGGCCAGTCTTCCAAATAGGTACTTGTTTTGGCTGTTAATAATTTTGTGCTTTGTAATATATAGACATGATTAATTTGTGGAACAGTATCAGTGCCCGCCGTGAGAGTGACGGTAAAGGGTGCTGGGTCAGTATCCAACGTCGTCCAACCATCGCTGAAAAATACTTCCAAATCGCAACGGAAATAACATCATAACAGTATCCAATCTCAATGGCGAATTATTAGATCGAAACGGCGATTCAATGTCGGGCAAATACTTCTGGATAACATTTGGAGGAATAATCAACAAAACGGGCGCGATGTCTCATTTAACCGCTCTCTTACCTAGTGGCAGTTACAATACTCAAGCCAATGCACTGGCTGATGTGAACGCAACCAAAGTGCGAGAATTTTCGACTTTGTGGGATAATACTGGATTTCTAATTGCTGAAACCCTATTCAGACACCAACCAGCAGCAAGCGGTACATGGACAGAAATTGAAACCAATACATTGTTGACCATCACCGGAGGCACTGGCGGTGGCGGAACTATTGTTGATCCTATTACATCATTTAGTGATGCTATATTTGACTGGTTCAATTCAGCAGATCCCACTAAGATTGTTGATGTTGATTTATCCGCACTCACTACGGCCACAACACGGACTTTGGATATTCAGGATGCGGACGGGATTATCGCTCTGATAAATGCCGGAAGTATTGACCCCCGCTATGTTGCTGTTATCGGTGACATTATGACCGGCCCTCTTCAAATTCAAGTCCCCACAGCCATTACAGAAGCCCTCATCCTCAAAACTACAGATGATGACACTACTAAGAATTTGATTGAGATATTCAAAGCTGATGGGACTACTTATTTAATATCTTTAACAGCAGGGGGAAGGCTTGGTATTGGAACAGGTAGTCCTGATGAGTTATTGCATGTTTCTGGGGGGAACATATTATTAGATAATGTCCGGCAAATTAGAATAAAAGATGCTGGTGGAACAGAAAATAATGTTTTAACTCTTACCTCAGCTGCATATACTGATGAGCTTATTCTTGGCGCTGGCAGTGGAATAGATAATCTTTCTTTAGCGACTGGTGGAATAAGAAGATTATTCATAAATAATTCAGGAAAAGTAACTATCCAGGAATTGGAACTAGCATCCGGCACGACGGTTAATGATATTGACACGGCTATGGCCGGATCACCTACTGATGACCAATTATTGACTGCACAGGGTATATCCGAAGCCATCCTTGCCGGTGGAGGCGGTGTTACGGGAACGGTTCTACTTGCTTTCAATGCCCGGTTAACATTGACAACGGGCGAATCTGTGCCCACTGCTGATGTGAGTAACGCAACTGAAATTTATATAACCTCACATGACGGCGATAGGCTAACATTTTATAATGGTTCGACATGGGATACTATCGAATTGGATTCGGATGTTTCGATCTTAATAACTCATACTATGAATGGCGATACCCACAATGGCACGAAAGTTATCGACAATTTGGCTGAAAGCACAAGTCAGTTAATCCCCGGCATGATCGTAACCGGTACGGGTGTAGGAGTAGGGGCGGTAATTGATACAGTTGATAGTGATAGCCAGATAACTGTTGATGTAAATAGTACCGCCGATGGCACGGTTGCCATAACATCAAAAGTGCTAAAAAATACAATGGTTGATATTTTTGCTTTCAATGATTCCGGCACAGCCAAATTAGAAATGGTCTCTTGGGCGACAAAATTTGTGAGGGCGACAGCCATAACCCAGGTTGATGGCATTGACGTAAAAACGGGCGACACTTCTCGGCGTTTAGTTGGTTCGGTGGCAATTGATATTAGTGTTAATGGCGTAACACATGAGCGCCGAACTTTTGCTGCTGGGCAGCCACCGTTTCGAGGCGTGTCAAATCGTTACAACCGCGTGATGAAAGAATTTGAAATTTTAGAGGCAACCGACTCGTGGGTTTATGCTGTAGCGGCAATACGAGCATGGAATAACACCACCACAAACCGCGTTATTTTTGCCAATTGTATAGATCGCGATCCGGTACTTTGTATGTTTGGATTTGGAGCTAATGCAAGTGCGGTAGGCAATATTAGTCTTAATGGCTTTGGTGCAAAAGACAATGCCGTGACGGGTTGGGCTGGGCCTGCTGGCGGTAATGCTACAGCCGTGTATTATGATAAGCCGGGGTTGGGATTAAATTTTCTCGGATTAACGGAATACGCTTTTGTTGCATCCACAATTTTTGGTGACGCAGGAGCGCCGACGGCATTCCAAATGGGGGCCACTGGACATGTATGGGGATAAGTATGATAGATAACGCGATGCAACTGTATAATTTACTAATTGAGCAAAACATACCTGTTGATGGTGCTTGTCCTGATGTGGCCAAAACCGGTATGCCGCGTGTTGATTACACACCGGAAGCGACGGCGGAAGAGAAGTCCATCGGCGAGAAAATATCAATTGGCTTTGAGCAGGCAGCTATGGATATTGACGTAACCACCATTACTGTTATAGTTGACGAGCAGGACACACATGTTGTGTTTTCTGCTTGGCTTAGTCCCGTTGAGCCATTTGATGAATTGGGTAAATTGCAGGAGCGCAAAACCATAGCGGCTGTCAATGGTGTTGCCAGCTATGAGTTTGATTTAACACCCGGTTTGTACCTGATTAGAGCCTATGGTATACTGACATTCATGAGCGGTTTTATGGAGGTAGAGATAACATGATCGAAGACTACATCAGCCCAAAACAGCTTGCCGCACGGGAGCGTGAAGAAGAAGAACGCGACAATCCCATGGCCACCATGACCAAAGCTCAGGTGGTGCAATGGCTCGATGCCAACATCGCCGATGACAATACACGGTTGGCGTTGAAACAGTTAGGTCGCTTGGTGCTGCAAAACTGGCAGGAACTAAATAACAAATAGGAGCGCGAGGGCGCTATGGAAATTATCGAAGCACTTGAAAAATATACAGTTGTTCAACTGATTTTTGCATTTCTGGTTTTGTTGCCAACATGGGGAATTGTCCATGAAGTTAGGTTATTCCGAACAGGCGGCAAAGGCACTTCGGCTGATGTTGATACTACTACAATATTGGCTGAAACGCTTGGGGGTATTATTGCCAATGAATTAAGGAAGGTCGCCGATAGTGTCAGAGACGATCAACAAACAAACACCCAAGATCATCAAGGTATTGTAAATGCCTTAAATCGGCAAGGGGCAATCATGGAAAGAATTGCAACCTTGATCGGCGACGATAACAAAAAAACAGAGGACACTTTCACTGCCGTTGAAATGGTAAGCGATAATTTGACAGAGACGAATAAGGTGGTAGAGGTAATGGGAACAGATATCGAGACAATCAAAAGCGACTTAGAAGCTGTGAAAAAATCAGTGAAAAACATGGAAGAAAAGGGGTTGTCATTGGATGCTGAGAGCCGGGCAACTATGCAACAATTTATCGAGGCCGCCGAAAAGTTAGAAAAGCAATTATCCAAAGTTACTCAAGAAACACCCGCAACATCCAAACCGAAGAGCAAAACAGAAAAGGAAACAACCGAATGAAGAGCCTACAGAACGCACTAAGTAAATTGCACCTCCCATCGCTACTGAAATCAAAACGATTTTGGTCTTCTATTTTCGGTGTGGTCACAGTCGTGGTCGCATATTACGAGCCGGGCCTTGAGCCTTACATGCCGCAAATTATCGAAGCGGTAAGCATAGGCGTGGTCGCCTTAGTGGCTGGCTATAGCCTGCAAGACGCTGTTAATGCCGGAGTCAATGCCTACCTGGAATACAAGGGCAAGGGCAAAGACGATGCGTAAGATCATAGCAGTCAGTATCTTACTACTTGTAATAGGCTGCGCTCCGCTTCCGGCTGTGCAACCAACACCAACACCGCCTATCGCAGATGAACCGGAATGGCTAAATGATAATTCCGACCTGGAATTTGGCAGTTGCGAGACGGTGATGTTCGAGACCGTTTTGCATGGCCGCGAATATATCCGACAGTGTTGGCCGGACGGCTATACCTGTCTCTTATACACATCTGACGCTGCCGACGATCT
>DRHD01000073.1 GCA_011049795.1 Porticoccus sp. | reverse complement strand
TTCATCATAGTGGGACCTTTCTTATGAAACCGTTCATGTCATTTTCTACCATCTTTTCCAACTGCAGAGAGTTAAAATCCCTCCAGTTCTGGTTTTGTATGATCTGTTTTGGTTTCTCTCAAACCCTGATGGCAGAACGATTGGGTGACTTGGCCAATTTTGTAGGCGTGCGTGACAACCCGCTCATTGGCTACGGTCTGGTGATTGGTCTTGATGGAACCGGCGACCAAACCATGCAGGCCCCTTTTGCCGGTCAAAGTCTGACCAATATGCTGTCTCAGTTGGGTATCACCGTACCCGCTGGCACCAATATGCAGCTGCGAAATATAGCCGCGGTGATTGTCACTGCCAAACTGCCACCTTTTTCCCGCCCGGGGCAGCAATTGGATGTGGTGGTGTCATCAGTAGGTAATGCTCGCGGTTTGCGTGGTGGAACGTTATTAATGACCCCGCTTAAAGGTGCCGATGGACAGATTTATGCCATTGCTCAAGGTAATGTCCTGGTGGGCGGGGCAGGAGCCGAGTCTGGGGGTAGTAGTACTCAGATTAATCAGTTAGCTGGTGGTCGTATCAGTGATGGGGCTACTGTAGAAAAAGAAGTGCCATTACAGCTGGGAAGTAACGGCGGGTTACTGGAATTACAACTGAAAAAAGCGGACTTCACCACGGCTCAACAGGTGGTGACCGCCCTTAATAAAGAATTTGATCGTCCTGTTGCCTCGGCACTCGATGCCCGAGTGATTCAGATAAAAGGGCCGCAGTTGAGTAATGCCCGGGTAGGGTTTATGGCACAAGTGGAGAATGTGGAGATTAACCCACGTGAAGCGGCAGCCAAGGTGGTCATTAATTCCCGAACAGGTTCGGTGGTATTCAATCGTCGTGTGACCCTGTATCCCGCAGCGGTTGCCCATGGAAATCTCACGATTACCATTGATAACCGTCCCGAAGTGAGCCAGCCAGCTCCCTTCAGTCGTGTGGGAGAAACAGTCGTGGTTCCCCGCAGTACGGTCACTATTGAGGAAGAGTTTGGTAGTTTGCAAATGGTTGAAGGTGCAGACCTGTCGGAAGTGGTTACCGCTCTCAATACACTTGGGGCTACTCCGCAGGACTTGATGACGATTATTGAAGCACTAAAGGCCGTCGGTTCATTGCGCGCCGAGTTGGAGATTCTGTAATGAGCGTAGGATCAGTGGACAAACAGTTTGCCCTGGATGTTCAGGGGCTGAACCGTCTTAAGCTCGGTGCAAAAAATAATACAGAAGAAGCGCTGAAAGAAGCCACCCAACAATTTGAGGCACTTTTTTTTCAGTCCATGCTAAAGAGTATGCGGGCGGCAATCCCCAAGTCTGACTTGCTGGGTAGCTCGCAGACAGAATTCTACGAATCAATCATGGATCAGCAGTGGTCCCAAGAACTGGCCGGCCGTGGTATTGGTCTGGCGGATCAATTGATCGCCAGTCTTTCCAGCCAGAAGCAGCTGTCAGAAAAAATTAATGAAGCCAGTGCACTTGCGGATATTCCTCGAATAGCACCCAAAAATTTACAAGGTTTTGAAACCCGGGTTCGTTCAGTGCCTGTAGCCAGCGCTGTGCCAAGAAGTGATGTGGCTTTGAAAAATAACCCGCTGTCAGCCCTGGAAGAAACATCGAGCTCTCACCCGTACCGTCCCTCAATATCGGCCACCACCTCCGGCCCGGATGCCAGAAATGAGAGCAGCGAATTCTTTCGTCGTTTGGCCCCATCAGCAACTGAGGCGAGTCGTGCCACTGGTGTCCCTACAGAATTAATTCTGGCTCAGGCAGCATTGGAAACCGGGTGGGGGAAACATAAAATTACTACGGCAGAAGGTGATAACAGTTTCAACTTGTTTGGTATCAAGGCCGGTGGCAACTGGCAGGGCCGAACCACCTCAGTGACCACCCATGAGTATGTGAATGGTGTGCGTACAGAAGTGATCGACAAGTTCCGGGTCTATGACTCCTATGAACAGTCTTTCAAGGATTACGCGAAACTGCTTGGCAATAACGCTCGTTACAAAGACGTGTTAACAGCCGGTAATGCTGAACAAGCTGCATGGGCACTGCAAGAGGCTGGGTATGCTACGGACCCCCGTTATGCTGAAAAATTGATTGCAGTGATAAACCGGGGGCGAGGGGGGTTGACCTCAGGTTGAGTAACATCTGTCCTATTGTTCGGTAAAGAATTTTTAAATACGGTCGATAATATATTGGATATAACCAGGTAAGGGGAGTTTGATGAGTATTTTCTCCATTGGTGTCAGTGGATTGCACACGGCACAGGTTGCTCTCAACACTACCAGCAACAACATCGCCAATGTTTATACTCCTGGGTATAACCGGGAACTTACGTTGTTTGAAGAAACAGGTATCGGTGGCGTTCGAGTTGCCGACGTACAACGCCAGTTCAATTATTTTATTGCATCCCAACTTAACAGTTCGACAAGTGCTCTATCCGGTTTACAGCATTACGAAACTCAGGTGAGCCAGATAGATAACCTGCTCGCCGATAGTGAAGCGGGTTTAGCGCCCTTGATGCAGAATTTTTTCTCAGCCATTGAAAACCTAGTGGCAACCCCGTCGGGATCTGCTGCACGTCAAGAAGTGATTGGCACTGCAGACATACTTGCCGGTCAGCTACGTGCCGTTGATGACTACCTGCAAGATATGCGAGAAGACATCAATGCCCAAATTAATAATGAAATTAATCTGATCAACAACGCTGCAGAGTTGATTGCTAAATTAAACCGCGATATTGCTATGGCAACATCCAAAACAGGAGAGCCACCCAATGCGTTACTTAATCAGCGAGACCTGTTGGTTGCCGAGCTAAGTGAACGGATAGAAGTGCGTTTGGTGGTTCAGGATGGTAATGATTACAACATATCCATTGGTAATGGTCAGTCTTTAGTGGTGGGTAGCGATGCTTTTGCTTTGAAGGCTGTAAGTTCTGCAGAGGATCCTACCCGGATAGTCGTGGGTTATGAGGACTCTGCTGGTAATATCAAAGAGCTTAGTGAAAACCTGTTTGAAAATGGTAGCCTCGGGGGGTTGTTTTCATTTCGTTCTGAGACCCTGGACCAGGTTCAGAGTCAGATTGGTGAAATTGCCGTGTCCTTGGCCTCGGGTTTTAATACTCAGCATCAGCTTGGTGTCGATCTGAATGGCGACCCCGGAGGTGATTTTTTTTCCATTGGTGCGCCAGTTACCTACAGTAATAACAATAATACCGGTACCGCAGAGATCACTACGGCCTTCGTTGATGGTACGGCCTTAACCGGCACTGATTACAATCTTAAGGTGAGTAACGCAGCGACGAATGAATTTATTGTTACTCGAGCGGACGATGGTACCTCTTTTACTGCGACTCTCGATGGCTCAAATCAGTTGTCCTTTGATGGTTTAATTATGACCGTGGATGACCCTGCTTTATTGGTGGACGGCGACCGTTACCAGATACAACCAACCCGTGGGGCGGCGGGAGATATCAATAACCTGATCAGTGACACAGAAAAAATTGCAGCGGGTTTTGCCAGCGGTAGTGGTGATAACCGCAATGCGCTGGCACTTCAGGATCTACAGGAATCTAAATTGGTTGGTAGCTCTGCGACCCTTAGTCAGGCATATGCCTCATTGGTCGGGTTCGTGGGAAATCAGACCAATATAGTTCAGATAAATTTGATTGCTCAGGAGGGATTAACCAGTCAAATGTTTGCGCTACAGCAGTCAGAGTCGGGTGTAAATCTGGATGAGGAGGCAGCCAATCTTATCCGCTATCAGCAGTATTATCAGGCCAGCGCCAAAGTGATCCAAGTGGGTGGAACAATCCTAGACACCATACTTGGACTGCGTTAAGAGGTTAAAATTATGCGTATCAGCTCTCTCACCATATTTAGTCAGAGTGCAACGGCTATTAATAAACAACAGTCTGATTTTCTCAAAATCGGGCAGAAAATGGCATCGGGTAACCGAATGCTGACACCCTCTGACGATCCCCAGGCAGCAACGCAGGCGCTGGGTATTACCCAGTCTAAAGCGATCGCTGAGCAGTTTGCAGAAGCCAGGTTGAGTGCGACTAATGCACTTTCACTGCAGGAAAATGCATTAAGTGGTGTCACCGATGTCATGGTGAAAACAAAAGCACTGATGGTGCAGGCCGCTAACGGCACCCTCAATGATTCTGATCGAATCTCAATTGCTACCGAATTAAGAGGTGTGCTTGATACAGTATTGGGTCAAGCAAATGCCACTGATGGCAATGGCAACTTTCTGTTTGGTGGTTATCAAGACAACAGCGCACCCTTTGTTAAGGATGTTACTGGGACTGTGGCCTATGTAGGTGACAGTAATGATCGTCAAGTACGTATTGATTCATCGCGACTGATGGAGGTTGCCAACAGTGGCGATTCAATATTTCTGAGTGTTCAAAGTGGTGCTGGTTACCTGGCTGAAGCGGATGCCGGTAATAGTGGTAGCTTGACATTTGTCGGGCCCAACGTGATTGATGCCAGTGACCCCGGTTATGGGTTGGGCTATATCGTGGATTTTTCTGTGGCCGGCCCGACCACGACCTACAGCGTCAATGGCGGTGCGCCAGTGGCTTACCAGCCCGGAGAAACCATTAGTTTTGGTGGGTTGTCCGTGACCTTTGATGGCCTTCCTGCCGATGGTGACAGTGTCACCATTGATAAAGCCTCCCAGATGAATCCTGATATATTTGCGACCCTTGAGAAGATCATTGCTGCATTGGAAAGCCCAACTCAAACAGATGCTGAAAAAGCCCATCTATCCAACACTATTTCCACGACAATGCGGAAGTTAGATAGCAATGTTGATAACATATTGACGATGCGTGCTTCCACCGGTACAAGACTAAATGAGCTGGAGGCGGTGGATATTGCCGGGGATAATAAAATATTAACCTACGAGAAAACCCTGTCTCAGCTAGTGGATCTGGATTATGTGAAGGCTATATCAGAATACAGCATGCGCCAGGTGGGCTTACAGGCGGCACAAAAAACCTTTGTAGACCTTAGCAAGCTGTCACTTTTTAGCCTCATTTAATAAGATTCACCAGCCACCACAAGGTTGAAACCTTTCCTGTAGCACCGCTTACCATTGGGCTGATTGCCCACAGATGAGCGGCTGACAGGAGTCAAGGCTTCGACGTTATTTCATCGCTTCTATCAGATTATTCAAAAACTGCAGGCCCTGACTGAACAGGCTTTCTAGGAACCGGCCAAGATCACCCATGATAATGGACAACAGAAAAATTCCAGTAACGAGAGTGATCGGAAAACCGATGGAAAAGATGGTGAACTGGGGAGCGGCCCTGTTGAGTATGCCCATGCCTAGGTTGATCACTAGAAGGGCCGACATCAAGGGTATAGCGAACAGTAAGCCAGAGGAAAAAATAGTGCTGGCGAAGCGTACCAGAAGTTCGAAGGCTCCCGCATTCAGCGTACCAAAACCAATGGGTAATGTGACAAAGCTATTGGCCATGGTTTCAATGACCATCAGATGTGCGTCCAGTGTAATAAAGATGAGCAGGGTCAAGAGATAGAGTATTCGCGACAGGATCATTGTGTTCGCCCCGGTCTCAGGGGAGAAGAAAGAAGCAAAGCCAAGCCCCATCTGCATACCTATAAATTCCCCTCCAGCTTGAACGACAGTAAACATAATATGCAGGGCCAAGCCCATGGATAGGCCAATAACAATCTGCTCAGTTAATATCCCCAGGCCTGACCATGAGGTAAAAGGGATGGCGGGAAGTGGGGGGAGTGTTGAGCTGACCAGAATCGTAAGGAAAATGCTCAGGCCAATTTTGATCCGAGCCGGTACGCTTGAGTGCCCAAAAATTGGCGAGGCAAGAATAAAGGAGGTGATCCGGGTGAAAGGCCACAAAAACAGGCTTAACCATGCTTCCATTTGAGCAAAGCTGACTTCAATCACCGGGGGCTAGCCCACCATCATGGGGATATTCGAGAATAATGTCCTAGTAAATTCGCTGATCAGGCCCAACATAAAGGGGCCGGATATTACCAGTGCTAAAAAAACACCGAGGATTTTTGGGATAAAAGACAACGTCATTTCATTGATCTGGGTGACCGCCTGAAAAAGGCTGACGGTCAGACCAATAAACAGGGCTGTGAGTAAGAGCGGAGCCGCAAGATATAGCGTTACGCGCATACCCTGCGTGGCCAAATCCATAATCATTTCGGGAGTCATTGATTCATTCCATCGCGGTTAAGTGTGAAAGCTCTGGGCGAGAGAGCCAATAATTAACTGCCATCCATCCACCAGCACGAATAGCATCAGTTTAAAGGGCAGTGAAATCGTAGCAGGGGGAACCATCATCATACCCAGTGACATCAATAC
>DRHD01000072.1 GCA_011049795.1 Porticoccus sp. | reverse complement strand
AGATGTGTATAAGAGACAGCTCAATAAGAGCGCCTTTTTGGAGCATGCTCAAGTATTTAATAACTACTACGGGACTGCTCGTGAGTGGGTTGAGAAAGTGCTGACCAGTGGCCAGGACGTTATCCTTGAAATCGACTGGCAAGGTGCAAAGCAGATCCGCCGACTACTTCCTGACTGTGTGGGCATCTTTATCCTCCCTCCGTCGCTCAGAACACTGAAAGAAAGACTAACGGGACGCAATCAGGATGATCCTGCCGTTATCCGCCACCGCCTGGCCGAAGCTCAGGAGGAAATGTCTCACTATGTGGAAGCAGATTACCTGATCATCAATGATAATTTTGACGATGCGCTAGCAGAGCTGAAATCTCTCGTGATCAGCCAACGGCTAAAACGGGACAACCAACAACAAAAAAATAGCCATTTACTCAAGGATTTGTTGTCCTGAAACCCGCAATTTTGTAAACTGTGAGGTTCTGCGGTTTATCCGCGGTGATTTTTCTTTGCTTGTCAAAAAGCAAACTTTCTCATAACCGAAAATGAACGGAACAATCTATGGCCCGCATTACTGTTGAAGACTGCCTCGACCATGTCGATAACCGCTTTGAGCTTGTCATGGTGAGCTCTAAACGAGCACGACAACTGGCTACCGGTGGAAAAGAACCACTTCTTCCCTGGGAAAATGACAAACCCACTGTCATGGCATTGCGTGAAATCGAAGCAGGCTTGATTGATGCGAGCATCCTCACTGAGAAAGAAGTGCCAGAAGAGCTACTGATGGAGTCAATTGACGACGAAGGCGAAGATATCGCTGTCTCTGGGGAGAATGCCACCACTTCTGAAGAAGATGCCCCTGTTTCCGAGCAACCCGCCGCACCTGAAGCAGAGTAACCTTCGCCCGGGAGGAGGGAACGCCTTGGAAGCTATCAATGCACTCAGCCACAAGCTTTCCTCCTACCTCGAACCTTCGCAAGTCCAGGACATCATCAGCGCCTACCAATTTGCCGACAAATGCCACGAAGGTCAGACACGCCAAAGCGGTGACCCCTATATTACCCACCCACTAGCTGTAGCCAATATTCTGGCCGACATGCATCTCGACCATGAAAGCTTGATGGCCGCGCTATTGCACGATGTCATTGAAGATACTGATGTCAGCAAAGATGAGCTGGCCAAACGTTTTAGTCCAACTGTCGCCGATCTTGTGGATGGCGTCAGCAAGCTCACTGAAATTGAATTTACCTCCAAGGCTGAGCAGCAAGCAGAAAACTTTCAGAAAATGACCTTGGCCATGGCCAAGGATATCCGTGTGATGCTGGTAAAGCTGGCGGACCGGCTGCATAACATGCGTACATTGAAAGTGCTGAGTCCGGCAAAACGCCGCCGCATTGCCCGAGAAACTTTGGAAATTTATGCACCCATTGCCCAACGATTAGGTATCAATGATATCAGGATCGAATTCGAGGAATTGGGTTTTTCGGCTATGTACCCAGTAAGGCATGCGAGGATGCAAGAGGCCCGCAAAGCGGCCCGGGGTCATCGCAAAGAAATCGTGGATGAGATCAAGGACAGTATTGAAATCCGCTTGAAGAAAGAGTCAATTTCGGCAGAGGTCACCGGCCGTGAAAAGCACCTCTGGAGCATCTACCAGAAAATGAAGAGCAAGAAAAAATCGTTCCGTGAAATCATGGATGTATTTGCTTTTCGTATTGTTGTTGATTCGGTGGATGACTGCTATCGCACCCTAGGTATCATCCACAACCTGTTCAAGCCCGTTCCCGGTGAGTTTAAAGATTATATAGCCATACCCAAAGTGAATGGTTACCAGTCGCTGCACAACATTCTTCTCGGTATGCACGGTGTCCCCATCGAAGTTCAAATCAGAACGCGGGATATGGATGCCATGGCCAACGCTGGTATCGCTGCCCACTGGCTGTACAAATCCAAAGAAGGGGGCACACCAAGAACTAACCGCTGGGTTCAGAACCTACTCGAAATCCAAAAACAAGCGGGTAATCCACTTGAATTTATTGAGCACGTCAAAACAGACCTGTTCCCGGATGAAGTCTACGTATTTACCTCCAAGGGTGAGATCATTTCTCTGCCCTCTGGCGCAACACCAGTAGACTTTGCCTATGCTGTACACACCGATGTGGGCAATGGCTGCGTGGCTTGCAAAATCAATGGCCAGCTCACTTCGTTATCAGAACCCCTTCAAAGTGGTAATAAGATCAAAATCATTACCGCCAAGGATGCCCAACCCAACCCCTCTTGGCTGAACTTTGTCGTGACGGCCAAGGCACGCAGTGCTATTCGTCATTTCCTGAAACACCAGCAGCACGATGAGTCTGTCGAACTGGGAAAACGATTGCTAGATCGAGCACTTGAAAATTTTGGCACCAGCTACAAAAGCATCAGAAAGTCATGGATCAAGCGAATTCTCAAGGAAACCGGGGCTGCGACATTTGAAGACGTCTTGCAACAAATCGGCATTGGAAACAGCCTCGCCTATGCGGTAGCCAACTTGATGGCGCCACCATCAAAACGCCAGGAAATAATGCCCGAAGAATTTAAATCGCCCATCATGATTGATGCCAGCGAAGGGCTGGTTATCAACTATGCGCGCTGTTGCCATCCTATTCCCGGCGACCCCATTTTGGGACACCTCAGCCCCGGCAAAGGATTGGTGGTTCACCGAGAAGCCTGCAATAACCTCAATGAGATTCGCACCAACGTTGAAAAATGTATGCCACTTAACTGGTCTCCCAAGGTAAAGGGGGATTTCCCCGTAGAGTTCAAGGTCGAACTGGTTTCCGAACGAGGGATTATCGCCACTCTCGCCTCACGCATCGCTGAATGCGAAGCGACTATTCATCAAATTAGCATTAAAGAACGCGACGCTCACTCCGGCATTGTCGACTTAGTCATTGACGTGAAAGGGCGTGTTCATCTTGCAAAAGTAATGCGCCGCATCCGCAGCCTAAGCCAGGTTCAGCGGGTTTACCGCATTAAAAGCTGACCCATAGAGGACACCACCATGATAAATAAAGCCGTCATCAGCACAGAAAAAGCCCCCGCTGCTATTGGCACTTACTCTCAGGCAATAAAAGTTACCAACACCGTTTACCTCTCTGGCCAAATTCCGCTTGACCCAGAAACGATGGCCGTGGTGGAAGGAGGTATCGATGCAGAAATTGAACAGGTATTTACAAACCTGACGGCTGTCTGCGAAGCAGCAGGCGGTGAGCTTAAGGATATCGTCAAGCTTAATATTTTCCTCACAGACCTCAGCAACTTTGCCACCATCAATGACATCATGGCTCGCTACTTTTCAGAGCCTTATCCAGCACGTGCAGCCATCGGTGTTAAAGAGCTCCCCAAAGGAGTCGGCGTAGAAATGGATGGCATTATGGTTATCTAGGACTTCAACGCAGCAGTGGGTGGGGAGTGTGGGAACAACGGCTCCCTAACTGTCCACTAACAACGCACCATAACCCTCCCGATAAGTTGGGTAGCAAAATAGGTAGCCGCTGCTTCTCAACCGCTGATTACTACATCGGCGGTTACCCGTTCGCCTAGCTTCACTGCCCTCCAGCGGTTCAATCTCAACCTGTTCGGCAAGCCAGCGCTGCACCTCATGGGCAGGAGCTGACTCATTATCAGTCGCCAAATACAAATTCTCTAAAACTGCCCCCTGACCAAACCTGCTCAGCAGGTGTGCGAGGACACCCGCACAATCCTCCGAATGAATTCGGTTAGTCCAATGCACCGGCACCGCTGAAGCGATGACACCTTGCCTGGCTTGGCTAATCAATCGACTTCTTCCTGGCCCATAAATTCCGGAAAACCGAACCACAACAGAGGACACAGCCAATTGCTGTATTACCTGCTCCGCTTCAAGCAGCCGCTTTCCTCGAAATGAACTGGGATTCGTTTCCGATAACTCATCGACCCATTCGCCATTGCTCTGATGATAGACCCCGGTACTCGATACCCAAATCACCAACCCTGGAGGTTGCCCACTCTGCACAATGGCTGACTGCAACGCCTTCGCACCCGCCACATAAGTACCGGCATAACCCTGATCAGTCATCTGATCTGCCGTCAGCGTAACGACGATGGCATCAAAACAATGACTAGCCAATAACCCCGCAAGGGCCTCTGTATCTCGGAGGTCTATCGCAACTGAGCTGATATTGGGTGACAACCTTTCTGGATGTCGGCGCATAGCCAGTGCCTGCCAAACCAAACCATCCTGAGAGCACCCTAGCCTCTGAATCGTTCGAACGCCGATATCACCACAACCAATGAATAAAACTTTCACCAACGACTTCTTCAATGAGCTTTCCATTATCGATTTGTTTTAGCTATTATTAATAGCGCTGAGGAACTTGTCATGACCCTAACCGAATTACGTTACATCGTCACACTAGCCCAACAACAACATTTTGGCCACGCAGCAAAATTGTGTCATGTTAGCCAGCCCACTTTAAGCATCGCTGTTAAAAAACTTGAGCAAGAGCTGGGCGTCGAATTATTTGAGCGCTCTAAAAACAGCGTCCGCTCCACTCCCATCGGCGAACAAGTCATTGCTCAGGCCCAGCGAGTTTTGGAGGAAAGTGCCGCCATCAAAGATATCGCTTCAGCAGGAAGAGATCAGCTAAAGACCCCTCTCTATGTGGGCGCCATTTTTACCATTGGCCCCTACCTGTTCCCACATTTTATTCCAGCCCTGCAAGAGGCTGTTCCACAAATGCCTCTAGTCATCGAAGAAGGCTTCACTGCCACTCTAAGGCAGCGACTGCGCAAGGGAGAACTGGACGTGATCATTGTTGCCCTGCCCTTTAACGAACCTGATGTGGTCACCCAGCCCCTCTACTCAGAACCTTTTGTGGTTCTGATGCCCGACAACCACCCTCTGACTAAAAAGAAAAAAATCAAACCCGATGATCTCGAAAGGGAAAATGTTTTATTGCTGGGAGAGGGCCACTGCTTTGGTGATCAGGTACGCGAAGTACTGCCGAACCTGAACAAACACCAAGATGACAACCAGGCACAAATCCGAACTCACAGCGAAGGAAGCTCTCTGGAAACCCTTCGCCATATGGTAGCCTCGGGTCTCGGTATTACGATCCTACCCCTGTCAGCGGCACTAAGTGTCGGTTACAAGGAGGGCCTGTTGGTAACTCGTCCCTTTGCTGACCCTGTCCCCTGTCGCACCTCAGCCTTGGCTTGGAGAGCCAGCTTTCCCCGACACAAAGCAATCGATGCGCTTAGAAGCGCTATCAAACAGCACCCCCTGCCCCAGTGTCCAGCGGTAGAATGACCGAACACACGCTGGATCAGATCCCCGTCACACAGCTCAAGGGGGTGGGAACCCAGCTTTCTGGAAAATTGGCCAAGCTCGGTATTCGCACCATCCAAGATATTCTGTTCCACCTGCCAATGCGATATATGGACCGAACCCGGATCACCCCCATTGGCAGCGCGCTGCCCAATACCGAAGTTGTGATAGAAGGGGAAATTCGTGGCTGCGACCTAGTCTACGGCCGACGCCGCAGTTTAATGTGTCGCATCCAAGACAACACCGGCATCATTACCCTGCGATTTTTTCATTTCAGTAACGCGCAGCGGCAGAACCTGAAAACCGGCAACCACCTGCGTTGTTACGGAGAAGTCAAACACGGTAGTTCCGGGCTGGAAATCTATCACCCGGAATACCAGTTTCTTGACCAACACCAACCACTGCCACTCCAACAACACCTGACCGCTGTATACCCTGCGTCTGAAGGAATTAGTCAACAACGATTGCGTACGATTGCCAGCCAGGCCCTAGCCTTGATAAGCGAGCACTCCATTACAGAATTACTCCCTGAGTCATTACATAAAATCTCTTTAACTGAGGCCATATTCTTTATTCATCACCCCCCTAAGTCGGCACCTCTCGACCTGCTGGCCAACGGAGAGCACCCCGCACAACAACGATTAGCCTTTGAAGAGCTGCTGGCTCACCACCTCAGCCTGCTCCATCTTCGCCAGACGTTTCAACAAAATCGTGCACCGGTGCTTAACAACGATGAGAAACTTCAACAGGTATTTCTTGCTTCACTGTCATTCCAACTCACAGACGCCCAACTCCGAGTCACTGCTGACATTCAACAGGATCTGGCAAAACCTTTTCCCATGTTGCGATTGGTTCAAGGTGACGTAGGTTCCGGCAAAACCATCGTAGCGGCATTGGCCGCACTACAATGTGTGACCAATGGCAAACAAGCGGCCATCATGGCCCCCACCGAAATTTTAGCCGAGCAACACCGGAACAATTTTGAAGCATGGTTTAAGCCGCTGGGTATTCGAGTGGCCTGGTTGACCGGAAAAGTCAAAGGCAAGGCCCGTGAGAAACAATTACTGGCCATCAACGACGGTTCCGCACAAGTGATTGTGGGCACCCATGCCTTATTTCAAGACGAGGTCACCTTTAAAGATCTGGGCCTTATTATTATCGACGAACAGCACCGTTTTGGAGTTCACCAACGCTTGGCCCTGAAAGAAAAAGGGCAGGGTAGTAATTTTGCACCCCACCAATTGATTATGACCGCAACACCGATCCCAAGAACCCTGGCCATGAGCGCCTATGCCGATCTGGACTGCTCTATTATTGATGAATTACCGCCGGGGCGGACACCTGTCAACACAGTAGTTATCGCCGACCATCGGCGCCATGAAGTCATCGAACGAGTACGGACGGCCTGTGCCAAAGGGCGTCAAGCCTACTGGGTATGCACCCTAATTGAAGAATCCGATGTACTTGAGGCCCAAGCTGCAGAAGCAACCGCAGACGAGCTGCACCTGCTGTTGCCTGAGCTACACATTAGCCTGATCCACGGACGGCTGAAACCCGGCGAAAAAGCCGCCACTATGGAGGCCTTTAAGAAGGGTCAGATTCAATTACTGGTTGCCACCACGGTGATTGAAGTGGGTGTCGATGTATCCAATGCCAGCTTGATGATCATCGAAAATCCCGAGCGTCTCGGGCTTGCCCAACTCCACCAATTACGCGGCCGGGTCGGCCGCGGAAAAGAAGAAAGCCATTGCGTGCTCCTCTACCACACACCTCTCTCCCAACAGGGTACAGAGCGCCTGAAAATCATGCGCCAAACCACCGACGGATTTCAGATAGCAGAGATGGATCTGAAGCTTCGGGGCCCAGGAGAAGTTCTAGGCACCCGACAAACTGGTGAGATGGAATTGCGTATTGCCGATCTACAACGGGATGCTCATTTACTACCCACGATCAAAAAAACCGCCGAAACAATGCTGACCAAACACCCGTCACAAGCCCACGCCATTATCCGCCGCTGGCTAGGTGGTAGTGAGCGTTATGGTCAGGTGTAAAAGTTTGTGACGAACATGTGACATTTTCGTTACAGCTTCATATACTCGCGGCCTATATTCATAGGAGTCCACTCCATGGTTTTTAGTAAGACTATCTTCAACCTTTTTGGTAAGTCCCCCATCAGTCCACTGCAAGCGCATATGACACTGGTCGTGGCCTGTGCAGAAAAACTGCAAGACTTTCTTAATGCAGCCATTGCCAATGATTGGGAACTGGGCTCGGACATCTTCGATGAGATTTCCAAAAAAGAAGACAAGGCAGATGAGATGAAGCGCCAGCTTCGCCTGCAACTACCAAAAAGCCTGTTCATGCCCCTTGATCGCGGCGACCTGCTAGACCTGCTAACCCTGCAAGACCGTATTGCCAATCGCACCAAAGATATTGCCGGTCTGATGCTGGGTAGAAAAATGTCTATCCCTGAGCCGCTCCACCAACAAATGATCGACTTTGTCTCTTCTTCAATCGAAGCGGGCCGTCAGGCACTAAAAGCGATCAATGAACTCGATGAACTCCTCGAAGTTGGGTTCAGCGGGAAGGAAGTAGACTTTGTCGAAAAAATGATTGGCGAACTGGA
>DRHD01000071.1 GCA_011049795.1 Porticoccus sp. | reverse complement strand
GAGTGGTCCTGACCAAACCGTTCTTGAGCTTGGTGTTTTCCAGTCTTTTTTGGTCGGTTCATAAGTGGCTTCCCGCCATCTTGGCGGCATAGTTGATGGCAGTGACCAAGCTTCCGATATCCGCCTGGCCTGTGCCCGCTAAATCCAGTGCGGTGCCGTGGTCAACAGATGTACGAATGATGGGTAAACCCAGAGTGATGTTGACAGCGGCACCGAATCCCTTGTACTTCAAAACGGGCAACCCCTGATCATGGTACATGGCGAGCACGGCATCGCAGTGCTCCAGGTATTTTGGTGTGAACAGGGTGTCAGCAGGCAGTGGGCCTGTTAGCTGAATACCTTGGGCGCGAAGTTTGTTTAGTGCAGGTTGTATCACCTGAATTTCCTCCATGCCCAAGTGTCCACCTTCACCAGCATGGGGGTTTAGGCCACAGACAAGAATACGAGGTCTGACAATATCAAATTTCTCTTGGAGATCGGTGTGCAAAATGGTGATGACCCGTTCCAGGAGCTTGCCATTAATAGCACTGGGAACCTTTGAAAGGGGTAAATGTGTGGTGGCCAGTGCCACGCGTAACCCTTCGGTTGCCAGCATCATCACCACCTGTGGTGTTTGGGTTTTCTCTGCTAAAAACTCTGTGTGGCCACTGAAGGGTATGCCAGCTTCATTGATAACAGCCTTGTGAACAGGGCCGGTTATAAGTGCTTGGCAATAGCCACTTTGGCAGTCAGCAATGGCTATGGACAAGGTTTCCAGAACATAGGATGCATTGGCCGGATTCAGGGTGCCAGAGCACACAGATTCATGAAGGGTAATGGGCCGAATGACTAGTTCACCGACATCCATTTGTCGGGGAGGGCTAGAGGTTAGAGTTCGAAGTTTTAGTGGTAGCCCCAGTTGATCAGCCCGAGCTTTGAGAAGCTCTGGGTCTGCATAGATAACCAGTTCGTGGGGTTGTGGTTGCTGCGCGAGCTGCACAACTAAATCGGGGCCGATACCTGCGGGCTCCCCTGGAGTAATGGCCAGCCTGATCACAATTTTATATCGATGAAGGCCTCGTCACGAATTTCCTTCAGCCAAATTTCTAGCTCCTCATCAAATTTACGCCGTTTCAAAATCTGGTGTGCTTGGCTGCGCTTGATGTCTTGACTGAAATCTTGTTTGCGACGCTCAGTTACTTGCACGATATGCCAGCCAAACTGGGTCTGGAAAGGTTCACTGATTTGGTCGATTTCACTTTCATTCACGGTTTTTTCAAAGACAGGGACAAATTGGCCAGGTACTGACCAACCCAGTTCGCCACCGGATAAGGCGGTAGCAATGTCTTCGGAATGTTCTTTGGCTAGTACAGCAAAGTCCCCGCCATTGAGTATCTCGGTACGTAGATTGTTGAGCGCTTTCTGAGTTTCTTCATCGCTGCGAATTTCATTGGGCATGAATAGAATATGTCTTACCTTGTGTTGTAAGACTATTCGTTTTACTGCCCCTCGTTGGTCGTAGAGTTTTAACAGGTGGTAACCGGCGTCACTGCGAATGGGTTCGCTGGTTTGTCCTGGCGACAGGTTTTCAACGGCCGCAATAAAAATGCTAGGTAGCTGCTCTGTTTTTCGCCAGCCCAAACCTCCTCCCGATAGTGCGTTCTGCCCCGCGGAGTTGGCGACGGCCAGGTTTTTAAAGTCGGCACCATTTTGAATTTGGTTATAAAGGTCACGAATTTTTTGCTCTACTTCTGCGACCTTATCACGTGGAGCACCAGAGGATAGTGATAGCAGAATATGCCCAAGATTAAGGTCGGGTGATGACCAAGTGCGACCTTCTTCCGAGCTGAGGAAATTATCTATTTCTTGCTCAGTAATACTGATGCGGCGGTTAATTGAGCCTTCCTGTACTTTGGCAATAATCATCTCATTGCGCATTTGGTGGCGGAGTGAGGATAAAGTCACTCCCCTCTGGTGGGCCATCTCTGTTATCTGATCGACCGTTGTGCCCTGTCTCCGTGCCGCATTCTCTAGTGCTTGATTGAGATCAGCATCACTAATACGAATATTGACCCGCTGCCCTTTGATGAGTTGTAGGCGTTCTAGGATCAGGCGATCAAGTACCTGTGGCACAACGACATCTCGGGGAGGCGCTGCAGTGCCGCTCTCCTCTAATCGTGCGTAGACGTCTTTAGTTCGGCTTTCTAGTTCACTGGCCATGACAACGTCTTCATTCACAATGGCCGCCACTCGGTCGAGAAGTACCTCTTCAGCACCGGTGGGTAGAGAGGGCAGAGAAAAAACAACGGCCAAGGCCGCGACATTCAATAGTTGAATGAATTTACTGCGTACAATCATGGTTTAGTCCGCATGGATTAATTAACGGGGGGTTCATAGCCGTAGACACCATCCTGAATGATGGCCTCTACTTTAGAGCCAGTACCGGCAAGGCCTTTAAACTGGAATTGCAGAAAAATACCCTTGTCTTCAGCGAGGTCATCTTCTGGCAAAATAACATTATCATTTCGGTCAATCCACTTCCGGCCCAAGACGCTCAGACGCCAGCAACAACTGTCATATGAGAGACCAAAAAAGGTTTCGAGGTTACGGCTGTTAGTGAGGTCATAATTATAACGGCCGATCAAGCTCCAGTTTCCAAAAAGAGGCCACACTGTGGAAATGTCCCCTTGCTCAATATCCGCGTCTACAAGTTGACCACCAGAGATCGTGGGTGCTTTCCGGTTAAAGCGATAACTTAAATTAAAGATGCGGTTACCTCTGTCGTGATAACGCAGGCTGGTATTACCACGGTCTAGCTCACTATTTTCTTCATCATATAGTACGTCTGCCTTGAACCTCAGGTTCTCACTCAGCCTCAGGCCAAATTCAGCTGCATAGGCAGACTCATTGCTCAGTAGGCCGTCAACAATTTCCCGTTGCTCGGACGTTAGATCTTCGTCATCCGGATCATCTTTTAAGAAAGACTTGGTCAGTGTTGGATCAAGATTAATATAACGGTCATCCAGATAGAAAATTTGGCCAAGGCTTGCTCGTAACCATTCAACGCCCGTGGTTTGATCGACTAAGCGTGAGGTCAAGCCAACAGATACATGTTCTGTGTCGCCAATGCGGTCACCGCCGACAAATCTATCATCCCTAAATAGTTGGCTATAGCTAAAGGTAAGTAGTGATGTATCGAAGTCGGGGAGGTCGCTTTGATCTTCGTACTTGGCGTGGGCCATATACAGTCTTGGTTCAAACGTTTGTGTAAAGCCATTGAGCCATGTGGTATCTCGCTCCAGATAAATTCCCGCATCGATAATACCTACGGGAACGGTGACAGAAGGGCTGTCATCATTTTTTCCAAGTATCGGGTCGTCCAAGTCATAGGTGATGTGTTTTACCTTTGCCGTAGGGCGGAAATAACCCCATCCCCACTGTTTGTCCCAACTGGCTGCATAATCCAGTCTCAGTCGATCACCAATAATGTATGTCCCTTTATCATCTACCAAGAAGGTGTTGACTGGAGCTAGCTTGTCATCATCCTTGTGATCAAAGCTGGTGAGTTGGTTGTTAAGGTCAAAGACGAAGTCGCCCAGACGATAGTCACCATTTGCATCGACTCTGGGTAGTAACTTGTACTGATCACGTGCATCTTCATTATCACTAATGGTTTGAAATGCCTGTCCCTTGATGCCGAATTTCCAGTTATTGGTGCGATAGTTAGCAGAAGCCATTTCTCTCAGGTGGGTCTGGCTATTTACCTCTAAAGTACTATTGCCAATATCCTGAAAATAGTCGCTGTCACTGACGCGAGTGTAATCAATTTTAGTTCGCCACCGACGACCAAAACCGCCGATATGATCAATGCTGGTTATCCACCTATCTTCGCCCTCATGATCCGTAATGCTCGTGACTTCACTTGGGTCATAATTTTCTTCATCACCCCCGTCATCACTGGAGAGAAATGCACCACCAATAATAGTATTGGTCCGGCGAGAGAGGTGGCGTCCTTCCACTTCGACCATGGCGCCACGCTCCTCTAAATAACGTGGCGTTATGGTCGCATCATAATTAGGAGCTAGGTTCAGGTAGATAGGCTGTGCGAAGTCGAGACCATTTGTGTCGCTTACTTCAAAGCTAGGGAATAGTAGACCCGAGGCGCGACGATCATCCGTAGGGAAGCGTATCCAGGGTACGTAAAGAATGGGGATGTTTTGAACCTCTAACCGCACATGCTTCGCATGGGCAATCCCAGTTTCCGGGTTGATATCCACTTCGGAGCTGACCAGTTGCCATGCACTGCTGCCTGGTTCACAGGTAGTGTAGGTCGCATTGTCGATGTAGAAGATATCATCACTTGGGCGATTTAGGCGACCTGCAGTACCGCGAACACCAGACTCATGAAATAAGTAGGTTGCATCATTAATCTGGATATCTTTGGTGTCCATGTTGGCGTGAGCCGTTTCACCGGTAAGCAATAGTCCCGGTTCACGGAATTGCACATTGCCTTCTAGGTCAACGGTACGTTCATTTTGGTTCACGGTGGCGAAGTCACTCCGGATTTGACGGTAGCCCTGCGTCAGCTGAACTTTACCTTGGAGGTGTGCCACGTTTTCCTGGACGATCTCTGTGGAGGTAGAGGCTACACGCAAAGAGGCTTTTTCCGGTTCCAGATCAGCTTCAGGGTAGTCACGTTCGGGTTCTATATAAGCACCACAGCATCCATCTGCCATTTGCTTTTGTTGTTCGGGTGTTAATTTCTCTTCATCGACCCAGTCAAGATTTTTGGCAAGAAGAACTTGGGGGCCTGTATCTGTTGGGCGTAATTCTGGTTCTGAGCGTTCGGGTCTAGGGTAGGCTTTTCCTGGAACGGCCTGTTCGTTACAGACCCAGTTGCCATTTTCACCAGCTTGACATGCCCATTGGATGTGCTGTTCGGTGCTCTCTGCTAGAACCGAGGTTGGTATTAATAGGCTGAAGAGTACTAACAGAATAGCTTTAGGGTGATACGAACGCGCAGCTTGATAGGTCCCAGTGGGGGTGTGAATTAGGGTTTTTTGCATTCTTATTATCCGTCTTCTCTTCGGGCAAGCTGTGGTCAAAATTGCGACGCTCCATTTTACCCATTCTGAGGCATCATGCGAGGGTTTGGGGTAGAATGGCGAGCCTTTTTTCCAAATGCCCCATAAATTATGAGTGAGTTGCCGCGCTTGCAAGATTGGGTTGAGAAATTTCTGCCAGATTCGTTTATCCGGCGAGGTGATTTGTCGATCCTTCCGCTCAATGGAGATGCCGGTTTTAGACACTATTTCCGGGTGAATAGCCAGCCATCACTGATTGCGGTATCAGCACCGCCTGAACATGAAAATAATCCGGCTTTTGTCAGTGTGGCATTGTTGTTAAAGCAGCATGGCCTACACACCCCGACTATTTTTGCCGTGGATTACCAGCAGGGATTTTTATTGCTGGAAGATTTTGGTGACAGCCTGTTATTGCCGCATTTGTCATCGGCCACTGTTGACCCATTCTACGATGCTGCTGAAGAGGTATTATTAAACATTCAGCGGGTACCCCAAGCTTCGGATTTATTTCCCGACTATAGTCGCCAATGTCTGCTGGATGAAATGAAGCTTTTTCCTGAGTGGTTTCTGAGCCAGCTGTTAGGAATTGAATTACAGCCTCGTGACCATGAGCTACTGGATGAAACCTTGGCGCAGTTGGCAGATAGTGCACTGGAGCAGCCGCAGGTTGTTGTGCATCGTGATTTTCACTCACGCAACCTGATGTTATTGGCCGATAAAGAGATTGGTGTGATCGATTTTCAGGATGCGGTTATAGGCCCTGTTACCTATGACTTGGTGTCTCTGCTGCGAGACTGTTATATTCGCTGGCCGTCAGATTATGTTTCACAGCGTGCGTTGAATTACTACCGACGTGCAGAGGCTGCGGGCATTGTCCCTCCGGCATCCGATACACAGATTCTTCGATGGTTTGATCTAATGGGCTTGCAGCGGCATATCAAGGTATTGGGTATATTTTCCAGACTTTGTTTGAGAGATGGCAAGCACAACTATCTCAACGATCTCCCTCTGGTGATTCGCTACACGCTAGAGCAATTGGAACGGCACCCAGAACTGAGTCGGTTTAAAGACTGGTTTGAGTTGCGAGTACTTCCTCTATTGTCTCAACAAGCCTGGTTCCAGCCATGGGAAACAGTAGGTGACTAGGGCCGGTTAACACGAGTTAAAAGGATTCAATATGAAGGCAATGATTCTTGCCGCAGGTTTTGGTGAAAGGTTACGGCCACTAACTAACGATACGCCCAAGCCACTGTTAAAAATTGGCACCAAGCCCCTGATTCAATATCACGTCGAGCGACTGGCTTCGGCAGGTGTTCGTGAGTTGGTCATCAATACTTCTTGGCTGGGTGACCAAATTGAATCATTTCTTGGTGATGGCTCTCGTTTTGGTATCAGTATTGCCTGGTCTCGAGAGACTGATCCGCTGGATACTGGGGGTGGTATTCGTCGAGCATTGCCTTTGCTGGGCAGTGACCCGTTTCTGGTTATTAATGGCGATATTTGGACCAATTACCCGCTGGCATCATTGGTGGAGCGAGAATGGTCTGAAGAAATAGATGCCCACCTCGTGTTGGTACCCAACCCTGAACATAATCTTAAGGGTGATTTCACCCTGGATTCAGAGCGATGTGTACGCTACCCCTTGGAGAGTGATGAGAGCGTCACTTTTAGCGGCATAAGTGTGATGCGTCCGGATCTTTTTGCATTATTTTCATCAGCGAGCGAAAAGTTTCCTATCCGGGATGTATTAGCCGGCAGTATCAAGGGTGGTTATGTGACCGGTGAGATATTTCGAGATACCTGGTGGGATGTTGGTACGGTTGAACGGTTACAAGCATTGAATACCCTGGTATCCGAGAATGTAGTCTCTGAGGATGTAGTTTCCGAGAACCTAGTTTCTGGAAAGAGCTAACCGGTAAAAAAGTCGATAGTTAGGGCCGGGCACTAATGCCCTAGGCCGCGGTTCCTCCAACTGTTGTTGTCATACTCAAATTACACGTAGCTTCCAAACCCTGCCATCATTATTGTGACGAGCATTGGGTTGATGAGCAGTGTATTAATGCCGGAGATAAAGTTTGCAGCAAGCTGTTATTAAGTGGCGGTGGGTTTTCATAAGCTGCCTGACTTTGGTTATCATCGTGTCTCTAATGCCGGTTAATGGTACTGGGTGGTTCCCCGGCCAAGATAAATTGATGCATGCCATTACCTTTGCAGCATTATTCTTAATTGGATCGCAGGCATTCCCTAGGCCCAAATTTTGTTGGCAGCTTTTTCTGGGGTTACTGGCTTACGGAGCTTTGATTGAGTGGCTACAGGGGAAAACGGGTTATCGCAGTATGGAGGCCTGGGATGTGGTGGCGGATCTGAGTGGGTTGGTGATAGGTAGCTTTATAGTATTTTTCCACACGAAAAAAGAGTTGATTGACTCTTAATACCCCACCACCCATTCCAAAAAATGAGGATAGGACAGTATCGGATGAGAGGCAGCCTTCTAGCTTTCTTGAAGTGCCAACCGCAAGTTTTGTGGGTGTAGGGTTGGGGTACCACAAAACATCAGAATGAGTGTGGTGAGGTCGTCCCAGGGGGAGGCTTTACGCATGCCTTTAATGGCACGGTCAATCCCTCCGGCGAGACGTAGCATGTGTTTCAGTTGGTTTGGAGGTAGGCGTTTTACCGCATTTTTTACCAACGACTTTCGTTTTTCCCAAACACCAATATTTTTCAGGGCCCAGTCTAGATGGTCTCCCGCAGCTATGGCATCACTGGCCTTGATCAGAATGCGAAGTTCTCGGGTCAGGGCCCATAGAATGATTGTGGCCTCGGTGCCTTCATCACGCAACCCTCGTAAGGTGCGGCAGGCACTTTGGGCTTCCCCCTCCATGGCTTTGTCTACCAGTGAAAATACGTTGAAACGGGCGCTGTCGGCGATGATGGTGGACATGGTGTCTCCATCCACTTCACCGTCGGGTATCAGCAATTTAAGCTTTTCAATTTCCTGTGCTGCCGCCAGTAAGTTTCCTTCTACCCGGTCCGCAAGAATAGAGATTGCTTGGCTGCTGGCACGGATGCCCGCCAGTTGTAATCTCTGAGTGATCCACCGAGGCAGCTGGTTTGGTAGCACTGGCCATGATTGTATGAAGACACCCTGGCTTTCGATGACTTTAACCCATTTGCTTCTGGTTGTAGCGCTCTCCAGCTTGGGAGTAATGATCAGCATAAGTGTGTCGCTACTGGGGTTAGCGACGTATTCCTGTAGTATTTTTGAGCCTTTGTCTCCGGGTTTCTCTGTGGAAATGCGGATTTCCAGAATTTTCTTTTCTGAAAATAATGAGAGGCTGTTAGCCTCGGTTAATACCACATTCCAGTCAAAGCCGGTTTCGGCGTGCAGTAGTTCTCGTTCGGTATAACCTTGGCTTCGGGCGGCGCTTCTAATAGCATCGGCAGCTTCTTGTACTAATAGAGACTCATCCCCACTGACGAGATAAACAGGGGCCAAGGGCCCCTGTGAAAGGTGCGAGGCGAGTTGCTCAGTCTTCAGGCGCATCTGCTGCGGTCGTTTCCGGCGATGAAGCAGAGCGATTGTTGATGGCATTGAGGCGACGGATAACCTGTTGAACCAGGCCGCGCTGCATTTCTTTTCTCAGCAACTCGGCTTCCTGTACCTTTGACTGTACCTCATTTTCATCGAAGTCGAGGTACCTTGTGGCGCTTAACGTGGTGCGAGATAGGAGTTGTGTTCCATCAGCTGCCAAAATCAGGATATCTACGGATTCTGTGAGTTGATATTCTGAGGCCCTTGCTCCGCCACTGACCGTGGAGATGCGCTTGGAACTTTTATTATTAAGGGTAACAATACTGTATTGTGCCTCCGTAGCATTTCCAACCACTGTAATATTATTGCTTTTTAAGGTTCTTTCCAGCGATTTGTAAAATTCACCGTATCTATTTTCTGCACTGATATGGACGCTGGAGATATTGTCGGCAACTTGGCCCGTGCCGCGAAGGTGCCAGCCGCAACCAGTGACTATCGTTGCCATAAGAAGGCTGGCGATAGCAATGCGGATCAGTTTTTTCATTGTTATTCCTTTTCTGTCGACGGTAGGTGTGTCGCGTTTAATTGGCAACAATATTAACCAGCTTGTTGGGAACTACGATTACTTTACGGATGGTTTGACCTTCCGTAAAGCGCTGAACATTTTCATGATCTCTGGCCATCTGCTCAATGTCTTCTTTTTTTGCCTCAGTGGGCACATCAATTTGGGCTCGCAGTTTACCGTTCACCTGTATGGCCATTTGAATGGTACTTTTTATTAAGGCTGAGTTATCGGCTTGTGGCCAGCTAGCATCCAGCAGGTTGTTTCCGTGACCTAGTTCTTGCCAAAGGGTGGAACAAATATGCGGTACGATGGGGGATAATACCAGCACAGCAGTTTCCAAAGCCTCTCGCTCTACAGCTAAGCCATGGGGTGTTTGTCTGTCAGCGGATTTCCCCACTTCGTTAAGCAGTTCCATCACAGCGGCAATGGCCGTATTAAAGGTCTGTCGACGGCCAAAGTCGTCACTGACTTTGGCGATAGTTTCATGGGTTTTGCGGCGTAAATTTTTCTGTGATTGATTCAGCTTTGCTGGTTCAACCGTTGTCGGAGTCCCTGCCTGAAGGTGTGCGTGTACCGTTTTCCAGAGTTTTCGTAGAAAACGATAAGCACCTTCAACCGCACTGTCATTCCATTCCAGTGACTGCTCGGGGGGCGCGGCAAACATGGTGAATAGTCGTACGGTATCTGCACCGTATTTTTCTATCAAAGGCTGTGGGTCGACGGTGTTGCCCTTAGACTTGGACATCTTGGTGCCATCTTTTAATACCATGCCTTGGCAGAGAAGCTTGTTGAAAGGCTCATCAGAATCCAGTAGGCCTTCATCGCGCATTAGTTTATGGAAGAAGCGGGCGTAGAGTAGATGCAAGATGGCATGTTCAATGCCGCCTACATATTGATCGACGGGCAGCCAGTAATTGGCGGCATCACTGTCGAGCATCCCTTCACTATAGTTGGGGCAGGTGTAGCGGGCGTAGTACCAGCTTGATTCCATAAAGGTATCAAAGGTGTCTGTTTCGTGTTCAACAGCTTGACCGTTGAGTTCGGT
>DRHD01000070.1 GCA_011049795.1 Porticoccus sp. | reverse complement strand
GTTACCATGGATTACCTGTGAGGGGTCTTTGCTCTCAATATTGGCAACAGTAATAAACATGGGAAGCAGTTGGCCGTTATTATCTACTACGTGGAAATATTTCTGGTGTTCCGCCATTGAGGAAATCAGTGCCTCCGAAGGAACAGTAAGAAAACGCTCTTCAAACTGACCCAACAATGGAACGGGCCATTCGTTGAGGGCTGTTACCTCATCTAGTAATGCATTATTGATGACTGCGACACCACCAGCGTTTTCGGCTGCTTCTATGACGCCTTGACGAATGAGCTCACGGCGTTCAGCAAAATCGACAACAACATTGGCCTGGTGTAATTGATCTTGATAGGAAGAGGGAGATTGAATAATAATTTCACCCGGAGCATGAAAACGGTGCCCCCTGCTGGTACGGCCTGGCGGGATACCCAAGACTTTGATACCAACCTCTTCATTACCATGAAGCATTACCACCCAATGAATGGGCCGTACAAATTCTTCTCGACGGTTACCCCAGCGCATTCTTTTAGGGATTGGCAATGCTCTCAGTGAGTCCTCAACGATATGATCAGCCATACTCTTGAAAAAACCACCTACAGCTAAGTCGCGGTGGCACAGTTTGTCTTGCTTCCCATCATTTTCGATTTTATTGGGCAGCTCATCCACTGAGATGCCATATTTTTTGGCAAATGCTTTGGCGGCTCCAGTAGGCTTGCCTTCGGCATCAAAAGCGACTTTGACCGGAGCCCCCCAGCCGACAATTTCTTTCGTTGGCGCCTGTTCGTCCAAGGCTTTAATAAAGACCGCCAAGCGCCGGGGGGTGGCAAAAGTGTGCACCTCACCAAATGCGAGGTGCTCAGCTTTTAACCGGGAAAGAATTTCATCGCGAAACGCATTGGATAGTGTCAGTAGAGCCTTTGGGGGCAATTCTTCGGTGCCAATTTCGACTAAAAAATCTGCGCTCATTGCTCGGTCTCCATGGCCTGTTGTATGACTTTATCTGCAAGAGCCTCAGGAGATGCCAGCGGGAAGCCTAGTGCTAGCCGAGAATCAAAATAAGCTTTGGCGACAGCTCTGGCGAGGGAGCGCACACGCAAAATAAATCGTTGACGCTCCGTGACTGAAATTGCATGACGGGCATCCAGTAGATTAAAAGCGTGTGATGCCTTCATAACCATTTCATAGGCGGGTAATGGCAGGCCTTTTTCAACCAGGCGCCGGCTTTCTCTTTCATAGGTATCAAAGCTCTTGAACATAAAGTCCACATCAGCCTCCTCAAAATTGAAAGCAGACATTTGCTCTTCATTCTGGAGGAACACATCACCGTAGGTTATATCTTTCCCTTCCGGCCCTTTAGTCCACACCAAGTCATAAATACTGTCCACACCTTGCAGGTACATGGCAATACGCTCAAGCCCATAGGTGATTTCGCCAGTGACCGGGAAACACTCAAGCCCGCCCACCTGTTGAAAATAGGTAAACTGTGTGACTTCCATGCCATTCAGCCAGATTTCCCAACCAAGGCCCCAGGCCCCCAGTGTGGGGGATTCCCAGTTGTCTTCAACGAAACGGATATCATGAACGGTGGGGTCGATACCCAGCTCGCGAAGCGATTCAAGATACAAATCTTGAATATTATCCGGGGAGGGTTTCAGAACCACCTGAAACTGGTAATAGTGTTGCAGTCGGTTTGGGTTTTTACCGTAACGGCCATCCGTGGGTCGTCGGCAAGGCTGCACATAAGCACTGTTCCAGGTTTCTGGCCCAATAGCGCGTAAAAAAGTGGCGGGATGGAATGTCCCTGCACCCACTTCCATATCGAGTGGCTGCAAAATAATGCAGCCCTGACGAGACCAAAATTGTTGTAAGGCAAAAATTAGCCCCTGGAATGTTGAAACATCCGGTGTTGTCTGTGACACCTAGGTTCCCCTGTAGCATGCAAAGCCGACAATTATAAGGCTGCAACCCCTGAATAGTAAGGGGTTTCGTGTCGCTAGACTGGCTTCAAATATCTTGAAAAAGTAACGCTGATTTGGCGGATGATGTTATTTGCGAAATGGATTTGATATGGTGGATAAAAGGCATGACTATTGACCGACGGTACCGATAAAACACGAGGCTTGTATGGCCATGTTCCATGGGTGCTTAAACAGGCTCTGGAGCAATACAAGGCGGTAGTGAATTTCGATGGTGGTGATCTGGAAAAATCCTACAACAAACTCAACGCCGACTACGAAGACAGCGAACAAGCGGCCAAGGCAATTAGTCTCCATATAGATAGTGTTGAAGACGTGGCTGAGGATTTATTTGAAGAGTGGGAAGATGAGCTTGCGCAGATTCAGAACCACACACTTCAGGATGACAGTGCCAAAAAAGCTCCACGATACCCGTTACAAGCACCAGAAAATGGTTAAATCTATGCACAAGGCAGAGAAAAGTGTTCACCCGGTACTGGCGACTTTGCAAGATTAGGTGTTATATCTGAAGCATAACCTCAATGCCCGAGTCCGTCCTTAAGGGTGAGCTAAGTGCGATGAATAGGCTCATCCTTGAGATGCAAAAATCCATAGATGAGGCTAATCTGTTTATAGACCGGATTAAGAATTGAGCCAG
Organism: Porticoccus sp.; assembly: GCA_011049795.1. The sequence goes on along the minus strand of DRHD01000070.1, from coordinate 620 downwards.
CAGCGAACAAAAGAGGCCACAAGATGAAGTACAACAATATTCTCGAAACCATTGGTGATACGCCGCATATCCGTCTCGGCAAACTGTTTCCTGGTGACACAGAAGTCTGGATGAAAGCAGAGCGGTTTAATCCTGGCGCTAGTATCAAGGATAGAATTGGGCTGGCAATGATCGAGGATGCTGAAAAGAAGAGGCTGATTAACAAGGATACCCTGATTATTGAACCCACCTCTGGGAACACCGGCATTGGCCTAGCACTGGTTTGTGCGGTCAAGGGGTATCGGTTGGTACTTACCATGCCGGAGTCCATGTCCATTGAGCGTCGTCGTTACCTTAAGGCTTTGGGTGCAGAGTTGGTATTGACGCCAAAAGAGCTAGGTATGGGTGGTTGTATCGAAAAGGCAAATCAATTGTTGGCTGAAAATGATAACGCTTGGATGCCCCAGCAGTTCAACAATCCTGTGAACGTACAGGTTCACCGGGACACAACCGCCAAAGAAATTCTGGCCGACTTCCCCGATGGGATCGACTACCTGATTACCGGTGTGGGTACTGGTGGCCACATTACCGGATGCGCTGAAGTACTGAAGGAAAAATTTCCCAACACAAAAGTGCTGGCC
>DRHD01000069.1 GCA_011049795.1 Porticoccus sp. | reverse complement strand
TCTGCCAGCTTGTTTTTGACTGGAATTAAGTCCTCAGCACAGCTGGGAATGGATACGGCCAGATAGTCCAGTTTCAATTCTGCCGCCAGTTTAATATCTTCAAAGTCTTTCTCGGTAATGGCCGGGGCTGATAAACCACCGCCCAAACGGTTGAGACCTTTGCGGGATTTTAATTCACCACCGACTTTGACCAGGCAGTGGACATCATCGCCCTGTACCGAATCCACCGTGAGTTGAATTAAACCGTCATCCAATAGCAGCGTGTCACCAGAATTTACTGACGCGGGTAGAGCCTTGTAGCCGACCCTGATGCAGTCATCGGTTTGAGTTTTGTTGGCATCAATGGTGAGGGTGATTTTATGGCCATCGCTTAGCGTTAGCGGGTCCCTGTGAAGGTCAGCGATACGAATTTTAGGCCCTTGAAGATCCCCGAGAATAGCAGCGTGGATATTCTTTTCAGTACAAACCTGGCGGATGATCTTGGCCTGTTCACGGTGGCCATCGGCTGAGCCATGGGAGAAGTTTAAACGGAATACGTTGACGCCTTTATCCAATAACGTGGCAATCATGCTTGGGTGGCCAGAAGCGGGCCCAATGGTGGCAACGATTTTGGTTCTTCTAATCATGGAGTGAGCCTTTTGGGCGGTTATTGCCGAGCTTAGTTGATTTGCAGACATAGTATGGTCTAAGTTGGTGATAATTCTACCCTTTTAAAGAGTAATTGTGATCAGAAAAGGATGGTTTTTGAGTTACTATAGGGGACAAAGTTCAGTCGATAGCGGGTTATATTCACTGTGCCTGTTGCAGTAAAATACATTGTCAGCAAAAAGTTGCTGACTGAAGGGTTTGGCCATGGAGCCCGTTAAGCGCTGCATAAAGATAGACGTCGTCTCAGATTTTGTTTGTCCCTGGTGTTATGTCGGGGAACGCCGTCAGCATATGATTAGCCTCTTTGGTGAGGAGCGGGCTGAAATGATGATGAGTAACATGGGGCAAATAGGCCGGGAAGAGGGGTTGGAGATGTTAGATAAAGTGACTCAGGAGGTAGCGTAATGGCAGGTTCTTTACAGGATCAATTATTGAAGGCGGGTTTCTCCGATGAGAAAAAAGCCAAAAAAATTAAGAAAGAAAAAAAGAAACAGGAGAAACAACAGCGTAAAAGTAAAGACAATGTGATCGATGAAACCAAACTGCAGGTCCAGCAGAGTCGTCAACAAAAACTCGAGAGAGACCGTCAGTTAAACGAAGAGCGCAAAGCTGAGGCTGATAAGAAAGCCATTGCGGCTCAGGTAAAACAACTCATTGAAGTGAATCGCATCTCTCGTCATGGCGCGGAGCTGGATTACAATTTTACTGATAATAAAAAAATCAAAAAAATGCTGGTCGACAGTACTATGTTGGAGCAGTTAAGCCGAGGCCGCTTGGCTATTGTGAGTTTGCACGATAAGTATGAGCTAGTGCCCGCAGCCGTTGCCGAAAAAATACAGCAGCGTCTGCCTGAACGGGTGATAGTCTCCAACGAAGTGATCGAGAGTGATGTCGATGAAGATGATCCTTATGCCGATTATCAAATCCCTGATGATTTAATGTGGTAGTGATTTAAATGTTTGATTTAAACGATGTACTATTTTTTACGGTTTTTCTAGCTTTTGTCATGTTGTGGTGGAATGCTCAAGGCGTTAAACAGATGGCTTTGCAGGCCACCAGAAGCTATTGCAAAAAAATGGAAGTGCAGTTATTGGATGATGTCGTATTTTTGCGGGGGTTTTGGTTTAAGCGTAATAGTCAGGGGCAGCTTTGTATCTGGCGTTCATATAACTTTGAATTTACGTCCACGGGTAATGAGCGTTACAGTGGCCAGATAGTGTTATTAGGTCGTTTTGTTGATGATATTCGTTTAGAGCCATATCGAATTAACTAGCTCATTGTGGTTGTGATGAATAAATTTATTTAGCGCTGCTCTGCTATTGTATTACCGCAAAATACGTTTCTAACGGGAGCTAAGGGGAAAGCTAGCGGGGCGCTTATGTTGAGGGATAATCGTTAATAAAAAATGAGTAATTTATTTCGATTGTTTTAAGGGTTGAATGATATCGTCCTGGCCATTGCATTTAATTTCCAGAGTAAGCTGCATCAGCATGCCAAGCTTGCCGGTAGGGAATCCCTTTTTATCAAACCACAATAGATAATCTTCGGGTAAGTCAATCAGTACTCGACCTTTGTATTTGCCAAAGGGCATTGCCATATTGGCAATGGTTACCAAGTCTTCCTTTTTAAACATGAACGAACCTTAGCTGGAATTGTTCTTAATGAGAGTTCGGTTCATTATACCGTTTTGGAAAATTATTTATTCGGCGTCTTCCTGGGCGGTCTGATAAAAACCGTTAATAATATCGGTTTGAGTGAGTAGGCCAATCAGTTCGTTATTGCGATTGACAACCGGGGCATGGCGAATCCCTTCCTCACGGATGGTCTCTACCGCTTCAAGTAAAGTGAGATCTTCCATAATGGTAACCGGGTTAGTTGACATGAAGTTCTCTACGGATAGCGAGTCCCAACTGACATCTTCTAACATGTCCGCAAGAATGGTTACCATATCCCTTTCAGTAATGATGCCTACCGGGGTATTATCCCTTACTACAATCAGACAGGAAAACTGTTCAGTGTGTAGCTTTTTAACCACATCAGTGAGCAGGGTTTCTGCTTTACAGGTGGTTACCTCCTTGGTCATTAAGTCCCTAATCCAGACATCTAGCATATACAATCCGAATAACTATTAGTTATTATTAATTGGGTTTGACACTATATATAGCACAAAACAGATGATAGTAAAAACCGGTTTACTTAATTACTACTGGAGCTCTTAAGTTGTTGTTTCAGCGATTTGGGTAGCTGTTTGATGGTCAGTGTGCCTGAGGCTTCGTCATAAATAATATCCTGTCCAAACATGTCAGCTGAAAAGCTAATGCTCATGTTTTTGTCGCGACCAAAATAGCGTACATAGCGTTTCAAGCTGCTGCGATCGGTATATATTTCAGTTTTGGGTGTTTCTTGTCGGGCGGAAATGAACGTGGAAAAATCCTTGGGTTGATCTTCGTTGAGCTGGGTCGATATATCTTCAAATACGACCGGGGCGCCGTGTTTATCCTGTTCGACGCAATAATCGAGTATTTTCCCTTTGTAATCGCTGATTTTTTCCTCAGGAAGTGATTCCGCGTATTGATCAACAATGGTAAGAAATTCGCTGGTTTCTTCTACCAAATCCAAGCCTGTTGAAAAGCCTAGCAAGCCATTGAAGGCATCGCTAAGATTTTTATTACCGCGACTGGTAATAATGGAAAGATATTTTTGTGAGTCTTGTTCCAGCCACTCTTCAATATATACGCGAGCGCCATATTGTAACTTGTTGCTATCGATATACGCAGTGGGGGCGACTTCGATGCTGTTATCGATATGGGTGGATTCGACGTGATTGATCCAGAAGATATAAAGCTGTTCCTGTTCCATGACTGTTTCTAATGCAATCATAATATGAGCAGAAAAGGCTTCATCGTTTTCACCCATTTTTTGTTGCAGTTGTTCCAGTATGCGTTGGCTAGTGCGGGGGAAGGGGGATTTGCCCTGCTGTTGTTCTTTCAACCAACCCGGTACCGGGTTATCTGATAGCTCGCGGTCAAAATGGCCGTACTGTTTTTGGCTGCTGCGTTGGTAGCTTTGTTTTAATTGCTCGAACAGGGAGTAGGCGGAACCCGCACTATTGTTTTCCTGATCTCGCAGGGTGGTGGTGACATCAGCGCCGGGAACGGTCCTTTCGATATGATGGATAATGCAGTGTTGTAGAGTCATTGCTGTATGGTTATCGCTGTAGTTTATTGCTGGAAGCTAAAAGATGGATGACCATGGCCTTTGCATTTGTTAACACATGCATATGAATGGCACACAAAACACGACGAACTCATCCCTAGAAGCGCTCAATCGTGC
>DRHD01000068.1 GCA_011049795.1 Porticoccus sp. | reverse complement strand
GTGATTACACCGAATCAACACTATTACCTCACAGTCTCTAGGTTGTTGGCATGGTTTCATTGGTCAGCAGAAGATGATTTCTATTAAGAAGCACTTCAATGGCCAAACTGATCGTCGTTACTTGTACCTGTCTGGTTGGATGGTTGCGGCCCTGCGTTCTGACTTCGGTCCCCTGCCTGACCAGTCTATGCACGAGAAGACTACTGTTGCTAGCTTGGTAGAAGAGTTGTACAACTTCCTGCGCCAAGCTGATGCACGTGAGTTAGGTGGCCTGTTCCGTGCTCTGGACACTGCTCGTGAAGCTGGTGATGAAGTTAAAGCTAAAGACATTCAAAATCAAATCGACAACCACGTGACTCACGTAGTGCCAATCATCGCGGATATCGATGCAGGTTTCGGTAACGCTGAAGCGACTTACCTGATGGCTAAGCAAATGATCGAAGCCGGCGCATGTTGCCTGCAGATCGAAAACCAGGTTGCTGATGAAAAGCAGTGTGGTCACCAGGACGGTAAAGTCACCGTACCTCACGCGGACTTCCACTCTAAGCTTCGCGCTCTGCGTTACGCTTTCTTGGAGCTGGGTGTCGACAACGGCGTTATCGTTGCACGTACTGACTCTGAAGGTGCTGGCCTGACTAAAGAAATCGCTGTTGTTAAAGAGCCTGGCGATCAGGGTGATATCTACAACTCTTACCTGGATGTTGAAGAAATCGACGTTGCTGACATGGCTGAAGGCGACGTATGCTTCAACCGCGATGGCAAGCTGGTTCGTCCTAAGCGCTTGCCTTCAGGTCTGTACCAGTTCCGTCAGGGTACTGGTGAAGAGCGTTGCGTATTTGATAGCATCGAAGCTATTAAAGCCGGTGCTGACCTTCTTTGGATCGAAACTGCGACTCCAAATGTTCAAGACATCACCGACATGATGAACGAAGTGCGTAAAGAAATTCCTGATGCGAAGCTGGTTTACAACAACTCGCCTTCTTTCAACTGGACTCTTAACTTCCGCCAACAGGCATTTGATGCCATGGTTGAAGCCGGTGAAGACGTATCTGCCTACGACCGTGCCAACCTGATGAGCGCTGAGTACGACGAGACTGAACTGGCTGCAGCTGCAGACGAGAAGATCCGTACTTTCCAGGCTGATACTGCTCGTGAAGCAAACATCTTCCACCACCTGATCACTCTGCCGACCTACCACACTGCTGCGCTGTCTACTGACAACCTGGCTAAAGAGTACTTCGGTGATGCAGGCATGCTGGGCTATGTTGCTGGCGTACAGCGTAAAGAGATCCGTCAAGGTATCGCATGCGTTAAGCACCAAAACATGTCTGGTTCGGACATGGGCGACGACCACAAAGAATACTTTGCTGGTGAGAACGCTCTGAAAGCTGGCGGCGCGAAAAACACGTCTAACCAGTTCGGCTAAGCTGAATTAGTTTTTAAGTGAAGTGCCCTGGTGATTGCTCCAGCATAACCAGGGTACTGTCTATCCTTGGACATACCATCCTTGGACATAAGGCGACCCCTTGCTTAAGGTGTCGCCTTTTTTATGGATAGGGTTTATGAATAGGATTGTTTCTAACTATCCCTACGAAAGAATCGAATGGCTTTTTACGTTAGAATTCCAACCTGCTTTTTACTGCAAACTGATTAAGTAATTTCGAATATGACTGATATACCTGCTTTTCTTCAAGATGCTAAAGATTTGTTAACCAAACAAGGGTTTGCTACGAGTGATACCTGGTATCACGGTACTTCATCGGCGCTGGTCGACTCAATTAAAGAGCAGGGCTTGAAACGCTCCGGTGATAAAGCGCTGAAGGACGCCGCCAAAAAAACCATGGCAACTATCGGGAATAGCTATACAGAATCGATTGAGCCGGTTTTTTTGACGCAAAGCAAAGAATTAGCTTTTTACTGGGCTGAGCAAACCGTGAGAGACCGCAGTGTGCGGGTTGAGGGTGATGAGCAGCCAGTCGTGTTTGCAGTAAAACTTCCAGAAGAATTGAATGCCCAAGTAAAACCCGATGTAGGTGCAGCGAGCTTACTGTTAGTGAAAGAGGGTGAAAACTTTATGGCTTATCTGGCGGGTATTTATCAAGCGAATGGTTTCGGTGCACCTGAAATAGATTTGAGGAGAGCAGACCGTTTGGAGTACTTAAGTAAATTGGGCATGGCTTATTTTAATGCGGATGTTGGTGTTTCATGCCTAGATATAATTACTGGCTAAAGAGTACTTTGCTGGTGAAGCTGCACTGAAAGCTTCCGGTAAAGGCGACACCATGAACCAATTCTCACTCTATTCCTTGATAGAGCATTTAAAGGAGCTGCACGCTGTGCAGCTCCTTTTTTTTGTCTTAGTTTGAGGAACGTAATTCTTAGTTTTCAGAGAACAGCTTGGCCAAAAAACTTAAACCATAGAAACAAATAACCCCGGTAGTACCGAGGTTATAGTTAGAGCAGATTGTGAAACAAGCCCTAAAAGCTCTCAGAGGTGTAAATTAGACTCTATCTCATACTCTTGCTCTGAACCTGGCTATGAAGATAATCAGCCAGTGATGCCCTTTCTTCATCTGTGAGGTTATCAAACGATGGCATTTCTCTGTGCTCCCCAGAGCCTTTTATCCATTGCATCAGTTCACTCTGGGATTTACGGGTCAGCAACGTAACTGGTATACGGTTTAGATAATCACCACGACCACTTCTTGGATGGCATTCAGAACAATTTTCCTGAAACAGTGCTTCTCCAGCGACAACAGAGGGGTCGGGTGGTGTTTTCTCACCACCACAGCCAATAAGAGCAGCCGCAATTCCAATAGCAAGCATTGGTTTCATGTTTCTCATCAGTTTCTCCTTAACAGCAACGATCAATCTCAGTGTTCTTTCTACTTAGTACATACCCGTGAGGTTAGCACACAACATGTGAATAACTAACAAAGGTATACGTATGTGCGCCTTCAGTTCCCTAGTGGTTTATTTGACACAATGACACCATTGTTGTCTGCATAAACACAGTCACCAGGATTGAAAGTCACACCACCAAAAGTTACTGGGACATTGAGTTCACCAATACCTCGCTTATCCGTTTTCAGCGGAATACTGGCAAGGGCCTGTACTCCTAGGTCCAGAGTCACCAGGGCATCTACATCCCGAACACAGCCATAGATGATGAGACCTTCCCAGCCATTCTTAACAGCATTTTCAGCAATCATGTCACCCAGTAATGCCCGTCGCAGTGACCCACCACCATCCACCACCATGACCTTTCCTTGGCCAGGGTTTCCAGCATGTTCCTTTACTAATGAGTTGTCCTCATGACATTTAATTGTAACCACTTCACCACCAAAGGATTCTCTGCCGCCAAAGTTACCCATCATTGGTTCAAGTACTCGAACCAGCTCTGGATGGTCATCACATAAATCCGGGGTTGAGAAAGACATACGTACTCCAGTTATTATTTTAATCAAGACACTGAGTTAATCCAGATCCCAACTTTTCCACCCTCTTCCACCAGCTCGTATCGAGCAAGTGGTGATATATCAGCAACAGCCTCACCACCAAGGGGTTCGCCATTATCCAGACGAAAAGTAATCTTGTGCTTTGGACATTGTATACAACCGTTGGTAAGCCGCCCTTTTTTAAGTGGCGAGCCATCGTGGGGGCAACGATTGGGAATTAACCGAGTCTGACCACCACTGTGAACCAACAACATGTCCTGCCCAGCTACAGAAAAACACTTTAGATAACCTTCACTGATACGACTGATAACTTCTAAGGGGTAAAAATTCATAGTGACGGCGAGATTGCCACCTTACAGTCTATGGGGCAATGGTTAGCATCAAATAGTTTTGATTAGGAGGGCAGTACCGTAGACTAGCCCCCATGAAACAGGTGGATATTGTCGACTTTCCCTACCGCCCAGATGCCGAGCAATTATTTGGTGCTGTTCGTGATTTGCCGGATGCGATTTGGCTGGATAGTGGTAAGCCTCGCAGCTTATACGGGCGATTCGATATCATTAGTGCTCAACCGGATACCGTGTTGGAAACTGTTGGGAAAACAACCCGAATTATTACCTCAAACACAACGATTTCAAGTGAGGAAGATCCCTTTTTACTGGCTGAGAATTTACTCTCATCTACCGGCAGTGTGGATTCAAGTTATAACCGCCATCCGTTTATTGGTGGACTGGCAGGCTATTTTGGCTATGATCTGGCCCGTTCTATTGAGGTGCTCCCTCATACGCTGAGGAAGGTGGATAACCTCCCTGATATGCGAATAGGTAATTACAGTTGGGCATTGGTTTTAAATCACTCTGAGCAAAAAGCCTGGCTGTTTTTTCGCCATAGTTGCCCTGCCAACCTTCGCCAGGAAATTACTCAACGGCTACAGCAGGCAAGTAATGTCATTGATGACCCTGTTGTTGAAGAGACTATTGCCAGTCGCCATTTCAGTTCATCTATTTCCAAAAATGATTACCTGCAAACTATTGCCAAGGTGAAACAGTATATTTCTGAGGGTGATTGCTACCAGGCAAATATTGCCCAACATTTTTCAGCACCATTTAATGGCGATAACTGGGCACTGTACCGGTCCCTACGCAGAGTATTACCCGCAGCCTATAGTTGCTTCTACCAATGGGGTGAGCACAATCAGGCAGTACTTAGTTTTTCTCCCGAGCGATTTTTGAAATTATCGATGGGGCATGTGGAGACGAAACCTATTAAGGGGACAGCTCGGCGGGGTAACACCGTTGATGAAGATCAGCTCAATGCGATTGCCTTAATGAATAGCTCAAAAAACCGTGCTGAGAACCTGATGATTGTGGATTTATTGCGCAATGACCTAGGCAAGACCTGTGAGCCCGGCTCTATTCGTGTGCCTAAGCTGTTTGCACTGGAAAGCTTTCCCAATGTGCATCATCTCGTCAGTACTATCACCGGTAGATTGCGCAGTAATGAGTCTGCTTTGTCGCTGTTGCGTGGGTGCTTTCCAGGAGGCTCAATTACTGGCGCGCCTAAGAAGCGAGCAATGGAAATTATTGAAGAGTTGGAGGTATGCCGCCGCTCAGTCTATTGCGGCAGTATTGGTTACATTAGTGCGACGGGGCGTATGGACAGTAATATTGCCATACGAACCCTGATTGCTGATGGTGAAAAACTTCATTGCTGGGGTGGCGGCGGTATTGTCGCTGACTCTATCGCCGAGAGTGAATTTGAAGAAACCCTGGATAAAATCAGGGTGTTAATCCAACCCTAACAGTCTCTGCTCATTCAAAGGCCTTTGTTCATTCTGAGGTTTTCGTCTATCTGACTACAGGCTCAAATTCCGATTACTTGCTTTAATGAATTCTTTTTTTAGTGATTCAAAGTCTTGCACTGCGGGAAATTGAGGGAATTCATCAATAACATTTTGTGGTGCGTGAAACAGAATACCCGCATCTGCTTCAGCCAGCATCGTGGTGTCATTGTAGGAGTCGCCAGCAGCGATAGTGCGATAGTACATACTCTTGAAACCCACAACAGCTTGCCGTTTAGGGTTTGCCTGGCGTAGTTTGTAGTCGGTCACCCGGCCATTCGCATCCACTTCCAGCTTGTGGCATAACAGTGTTGGGAATCCCAGTTGTCTCATTAACGGTTGAGCAAATTCGTAGAAGGTATCGGAAAGAATAACCACTTGGAAACGCTCGCGCAGCCAGTCAATAAAATCTCTGGCGCCCTCTAAAGGTGACAGTGTGGCGATTACTTCTTGAATTTCATTGAGCCCCAGACCATTCTTTTCAAGAATATCCAGTCTGTATCGCATGAGCACATCATAATCCGGTTCATCGCGAGTGGTTTTTTTCAGTGCTTCAATGCCAGTCTTTTCAGCAAAAGCAATCCAGATTTCTGGTATCAGAACACCTTCCAAGTCCAAACATGCGATTTCCACAATGTATTCCTCAATTAATTCTACAGCCTATAAAACCGCGCCACTCTACCGATTAAAGGGGGATATCGCAACAAATGCGGATGACTTCCCACCGTGTCTTCAAGCAGAAATAATGCGCTCCTCTCATAATCTTAAACAGCAAAAACAGCTCTATCGAAGAGGTCGCCACTTCACGTTGTGTCATTACCGCCCCTAATAGCTGGATGTATGTAGGTTATATGTTCTGATTATTTTTCCTTTAGTTAATGCTCTGGTATTATTCGCGGCCTTAAGAGTTCCCCTTAAGAGCATCCATCGATAATTTATTGAGAATATAGAGCAACCTATGTCTGAAAACCACTTACCCACGGTCGATCTTGACCAGAAACTCTCTGAACAAACACCTCAGGAGATTCTTTCTTACGCCTTGGAGACATTTGACAATATCGCGATTTCCTTTAGTGGTGCAGAAGATATTGTTCTAATCGACATGGCGCATAAGATTGCCCCAGAAAAGGTGCAGGTATTCTCTTTGGACACGGGTCGGTTGCACCCAGAAACTTATCGTTACATTGAAAAAGTTCGTGAACATTACAATATAAATATCGATGTGGTGTTTCCAGAATCTGAAGCAGTCAATAATCTGGTTCGTGAGAAAGGCCTTTTTAGTTTTTACAAGGACGATCACAAAGAGTGCTGCAGTATCCGCAAGATTGGGCCATTGCGTCGGAAGTTGTTAACTGTGGATGCTTGGATTACCGGCCAACGCCGTGATCAGAGCCCTGGAACTCGTGCTGCTATCCCTGTAATTCAGGATGATAAAGCCTTTGCTCGCCCGGGTGCCTCATTGACCAAGTTTAACCCATTGGCAAATTGGTCTTCTGATCAGGTATGGGCTTACATCCGCAGTAATAACGTGCCTTACAATGAATTGCACGATCGCGGTTTTGTCAGTATCGGTTGCGAGCCTTGTACTCGCCCTACTGGCCCAGGCCAGCATGAGCGTGAAGGCCGTTGGTGGTGGGAAGAAGCCACTCTCAAAGAATGTGGCTTGCACGATGTTAATATCAAAAAGTAATCTGGCCAAAAGTTATTTGGAATATTCCCATGAAAATCACCCTCGTTAAAAAAATTAAACTGGATGGTAGCCACTGCAAGAAATGCGAAGAAGTACAGCAGAAGTTAGAAGCTACTGGCCAAATTGACCTGATTGACGAGGTATTGATTGCCGATGAACGTGATCCTTCATCACAGGGGATGGAGATTGCCTCACTTTTTAATGTAGATCGAGCGCCATTTTTTCTGGTTGAGCGGGACGGTGAAGCACCGGAGATCCATACGGTTTATTTTAAATTCGTCAAAGAAGTGCTGAATCAAAAAACGCGTGAAGAAGATGAGTCAAAAGAAATTCTTAATGACAATCCAGATTTGGATTTTCTCTAATACAATGATTTATCTGTACTAGGTTATACCAACTACTCAGCCACTTTTACATAGCACTCGATTTTTCGGCATATTCCTTGTTTGATTCCCCCTTGTTCAGTACCTCGTTTATTCAGTACTCAGGTAATATTATCGAGCTAAAGAATCTCTCCAGATCATCTCTGGCGCGAATAGAGCAGGCTTCGTCTACCCTGTCTCGGGTTAGGTGGGGTGCAAATAACTCAATAAAGTCATACATATAGGTACGAAGATATGTACCCCGACGAAAACCAATACTGGTAACACTGGATTTAAATAGGTGTTTTGCTTCAAGGGCTACCAGATCACTGTCTTTCTCTGGGTCATAGGCCATGTGAGCCACAATCCCAATACCCAGGCCAAGTCTCACATAGGTTTTGATCACATCAGCATCTGTGGCAGTAAAGACCACCTTGGGTATCAGTCCTCGGTCATTAAATGCTTCATCAAGTTTAGAGCGGCCAGTAAAACCAAAGACATAGGTAACCAAGGGATAGTTGGCCACATCTTCTAGTGTCAAGGGCGTAACCTGTGCCAAGGGGTGACCTTTGGGGACCAGAATGCAGCGATTCCAGCGATAACACGGCATCATCAAAAGGTCATGGAATAACTCCAGTGCTTCGGTAGCAATGGCGAAATCCACTGACCCGTCAGCTGCCTGTTCAGAAATCTGAATCGGAGTGCCTTGATGCATATGTAGAGAGACATCCGGGTACTTATTAATAAAAGCTTCGATAACACTTGGAAGTGCATAACGAGCTTGGGTATGCGTTGTTGCTAGCGTCAGGCTACCCTTGCTTGGGCTGTTATATTCCTGAGCAAGCTGCTTGATATCTTCAACCTGCCGAAGAATGTTGCCGGCTACGGCAAGAATCTCTTCACCCGCTGTTGTCACTCGGGTGAGGTGTTTACCGCTACGAGAAAAAATTTCTACACCGAGTTCATCCTCCAAAAGCCGTATCTGCTTACTAATTCCCGGCTGTGAGGTATATAGACTCTGAGCTGTAGCAGAGACATTTAACTCATGATGTGCTACTTCCCAGATATAACGAAGTTGCTGTAGTTTCATTACCCTACCTATCTAGACTTTGATGATCTAAAAATATAAAAAACTATTACTTTGAAGAATAGTTAGAAATTGCTAGAGTTGCCAGCCTTTAGATTACTGGCCGGAAAAACAATAAGTTGCTGGACTTTCTGCTGTACGTTATGTCGGGTGCCTGTGTCGGCCTAGTCATTGGATTGACTGGTGTTGGTGGTGGCTCATTAATGACACCGCTGCTCATTATGTTTGGCATCCCCTATAACGTTGCCATTGGCACTGACTTACTTTACGCATCCATTACCAAATCCAGTGGTGTCATAGCACACAGCCGTCAAAATAGCGTTCAATGGCGATTAGTAGGTTACTTGGCTGCTGGTAGTATTCCTGCCTCTATTGTCACCGTAATACTACTCAACCAGGTTTTCACAAACGCGGATGAATACAAAGATCTACTGACCACCAGCCTTGGCGTAATGTTAATTATTACCGCCATTGTCATCCTGTTTAAACGGTTCTTAAGAGATACCTCAGATCGCCCCCATGGTCCTGTAGGAGCATTTTTTCAGGTTCATGCCACCAAGGTTACCTTTGTCGTCGGTGTTTTCCTGGGAGTATTTGTCACACTGTCATCCGTGGGCGCAGGTGCATTCGGTGCAGCGTTGTTAATGACTCTCTATCCCAGATTGCCAGCACTACATGTAATAGGAACCTGTCTCTTATACACATCT
>DRHD01000067.1 GCA_011049795.1 Porticoccus sp. | reverse complement strand
TTCCACCATTGAACTGGTTCCCATTGCTTCCAAAACCGCGTCTTCCACTTCGTCAAAGCGACCTTCAAGCTCTGACTCCAATGGCCGTGATCGAAAATAATATTGGTCGCTACTGTAGGCGCACCGCTGCAGTTTACACATGGCCCATACTGCTTCAATCGGTAGCGAAAATTGTTTGCTGAGCAACGTGAATTTTTCTGCCAGCACATCCGAAAACCCTAGTGCCGCTTCTCGCTTATTCTCCAACGTAATACGTACAGATGTAATTCTGTGGGGTTCGATACACTCAAGCTTTTTAAACTCATCGACGACAAAGACATACAGCTCCCGTCGTTCTTCAGGAGTAGGACCGGCCTTGTTGAAAATGTCATGCTCAAGCCAGCTGATCAGCGTATCGAGTGTCGTTGAGATATGCCGAATTCTATTCACTTCCTTTTTTGACAATAAAAGGGTGTCAGAGAATTCAAGATCAGTCGTTGATTGACTTGAGCGCAGAAGCTCATTTAATGCTGTAATAGTAGACTTTAAACGGTTTCTAAAATATCGTCTTAGATCCATCAGTGTGCGGCTGAGGTGAAAATTGTCGTAATGGTAATCCGCCTCAGGGAAAACCAGCTTATGCCCAGCAACCAACCCTTTGGCATCATCGCCAATCGTTCGCTGAGGACTCAGCCCTTTGATCTCGGCATCCATCAAATGCACCGCCCATGTGTCCTCATCTCGCTTGTCCTCTGAGGACAGCAGGTAGCAGTACAATGAACGGGTATCCACTCCAGTTAATATGGGTTTGTTTTTATGGAACAGTTCGTCATTGGCGGTCACGGCTATGTTCGTCAAATCCTCACCATCATTAAATTTTCTGGCCTGCTCAACCGCGTCATTAAAAATGGAATTGATCGACCCCAGAGAAATATCGTAGTCTAATAAATCTTTCAGAAGCATGGCAATATTACGATAGGAGGTGTGTCCTAAAAGCATCAATGCCAACACGAGCTGAGAAATCCATGTTTTAGTGACGGGTAAATTATAAATCACGTTATCATTGCAGGCATCATTCACGTTAAAAACTGCATCTAATGCTACTTGTGCTTTACACCCTTGCTGCCGAATAAATTTTCGGCTGGTATTGTTTTCATCAGCAAGGCTAGTGGTTGTTTTTCGACGTGAGATGAGGTCCACCGCAGCACGCTTTTTTTGACCGGGTGTCATGACTTTTGCGGAGCACAAGGATGGCGAGGGAGTAGAAATAAACACAGATAGTTTCCTAGCGAAGTAGTACAGAGGCGCGCTATTATACAAGAAAGGATGTGTCTAAATATCAGGCGAAATGGTCATTGTTTAACCATGACTGGCGGTTTTAAGTGGTACCCTGTTTTGAACCACGCCAAAGTTTGTATGCAACATTCAGACGCTTTTTAGTAGCCAATGCCGATATCCCAAAAGATGTCTTGCTGCATGAATTAGTGATACAAACACCGGATCTTCCCTTCGGAAAGGTGTTTGTGCTTGATCGCATTAAATACCTAGAAAGCAATAGCCATGAATCAGTTTTACCCATAAAAAAACTTCGGAATCGTGCCTGCCCTGAATGCGCCAAACAGCTTTACCATACCGACCTCTTCCTGCTTCACTGGTTAACCCACTGCCCGATACACCACTGCCCCTTGACCGGCCATTGCCTCAGCTGTAAACAATCATGGCCTGATGAACCGCAGTTTCCATCCAAGCGTTGCATGGCGTGTGGGCGCACCTCGACATTGGCGTTATTCAATGAAGGTATCATAGCTTTAAAGCCGGAACAGCTGGCACCTATCACTACACTATATGACTTCATTGCCACGCCACAAGAACCCGCTTGCTTAACTTCGGGTAGAGCCTTTGAAGGATGTTGGATAAATGCGCCGGCCAGTGATCGACACTTTCCATCGTATAGGGTGATAACACATCCCACCATGAGCCGTGAGTGGCTCAATGATTTCCAAATCAGCACAACCGACCAGATTCACACACGCACATCTCCCTTAAAACCGGGCGCTTTGACACTAAAGGACCTTCACCTGCTCTACCAGCAAGCATGGTTAGCACAGGAGCGATTTGAAGCAATCAACGAGATCTTACAATCACTAGGTAAGCACCATCGAAAAAAGCCTTTCGTACTGATCGATTACGACTTCCTGTCGCTGAGTGAACAGTCTCCAAAGGATCCACCATGCCCTTACTGCCTCGCACTAAGCTTGTGGTTTTACAAGGCCAGCACACTCACGGTCAGTCGACATTATCACAGTGATACCAAGAAATATTATTTTTTAAGGCAGTTATGGTACAGGCAATTATATAGTCCAAGCCCCATGGTCAATTGTGTTGTGAACGATCGCACTTACACTACATCGTTGGACTTCCAGCAGTGGTCTTATAGAAGGGATTTGAAAATTGCGTTCGTGGATATCCTGACACTCTGCGTCTTTCTCTACAATAAATGGAGACCCGTTGTGGTCGGTGCAGGTCATTTAGAAGGTCCTCCAAGATACCCAGAATCAGCATATCAACACTATGCTCAACAGCGTATTGAAGTGGATGACCACACAATGACGCTATATTATCACGATAAAAACCCACTCACTGGGATGCAGAACTTATGCACAGACGTTACTCTCGATACGTGCCCCGGATATCAACACCTCTTCAAAAACAGGCCAGAAAATCCCTACCGTTTTTATGCACCAATCAATGCTTCACCACTTGATCGAACGACCTACTTTCAGATCGAAAAACAGTTGAATAACATTATGCGAGGTGATTATTTGTCGGGTAGAACGGCTGACTTACTTTCATCGCGAAATAATACCGACCGAAACAAAGCTGAGTAATTACAACCAGCTCGAACGCTATTTTGGTAACCAGTACTTTGGTGATACCTATGACCTTGATAAAGACAGATGGCAGCAGAACGAATCCCAGACAACCGATCGACCTAACCGTTTGGCGCCGATCAAAGCACCTGCGGTCTTTGTTTCAGGCACGGCATGACGCATTACGGCAAATGGCGCCGACGCCGCCTTATCGGTCGATACATATTGCGGACGGCATTCCGCCTTTGCCGGATTGGTTATTACGAAAAGTTATCGGTGCCTGTCCCAGCTTATTTCGGTTAGGCGCTTACGATATATCAGCAAAACGCTGAAAAATAGGGGGTTGAGCAATTGGCATCTAGCTCTGAATGCCTTGAATTTAAAGGGCTACAGCCAATTCCCGGACATTTGGACGATTTCCCGCTAGAACCCCTGTACATGCTTAGAAATATATTTATGCTTCAATGAAGTGCTACCGTCCTGCATGGCTTCTGATGGCTTATTTAGCGTGAATGTTAGCGTGGAAGTTGACTGGCCTGAAACTGTAGGAGGTAAGTTTTCGGCTGAATTTAGCTGCCAGTAGTCTTGTGCTATTGGTGGGTTATCCTCTGCCGTTAATGCGAGGGGTTTCATCGTGGTCGTTACATTTCCGCCATTCATATTAAAAGTAAACTGATACCACATGCCTGAATAGATTGTCTCGCCGGTGTCAGTATTATCAGCACAAACATAAAAAAGTTCTTTATCTGAACCATTAGAAGAACCACTAAACGTATCAGTATAGGCAATGCCAGTCTCACCATTTTTGATGGTGGTGAGTTTAGTTCCTTGACATGGACTTCCTATATTTTTATTGATATAAACATCCATCCCTGAATAATTATTCACCTGAAGAGTTTCAGTGGCTGATCCAGCATAGCTCAAATTCGAAAAGAAAATTGCCAGTATAGAAATACCCATACTACTTGCTAATTGCTTTGCGAGTTTTTCCTTTTTCATTGGTTTGTTGCTGACGTTTTCCATAATAAGCCTC
>DRHD01000066.1 GCA_011049795.1 Porticoccus sp. | reverse complement strand
GGCTATAATATGACGCAGCTCACCCAGGGTAATGGTGATGCCTTATCCCTGAGCTATGATCAAACTGATCAGCTAATGAGTGCCAGCGACAGTGCGGGGAAACGTGTGGCCTATACTCGCAGTGCCAATGGCCGTGTACTCGCAAAAGTGACCCATCAACTCGACCCGGACACGGGGGAAGAGGCCCCGGAAACTATTTTGTATAGTGCAAATGGTTGGGCGCTGAATGAGCAGCGTGTGCCAATCAGTCAAAGCATCGCACTACCCGGTGGGGTTAGCTTGTCCGTTGCGGCGGATGCCAGTGAGGAGCAGTGGCAGTACAGCAGCTTACAGAATAATGCCCTGTTGACGACCAATGGTCTGGGTGAGGTGCTGGATGAGTTAAGTTTGTATAGCCCGTATGGCGAAGTGTTAACCGCGCACCCAATCACCATGGAAGGCATGCCCGATACCGGTTTTGATGGCGCCAGTGGCGTGGAGACAGAAACCTTTGCCATCGATATCAACGTAATGGGCGACCGGGTTTATATTCCCCTGCTCCACAGCTTTACAACGCTGGATCCGACCTTCAATGGCGGCACCAGTCCCTACGGCTATGCCAATGCCGACCCGGTGAATCTCAACGACCCTAGTGGTAACGCGCCAGAAAACAGATTTTGGAAGGGTGCTTTTTGGGATGTTGAAAACCCTTATATGTGGATCCTTATCGGCGGCGTCGCGATGGGTCTCTTCACCGGGGGCATGTTCGCACTCTATGGTGTAAATTTCTACATGGGTCTAGCGCTAATCACTTCTATTGGTGCAATTTACGGGTTTGCGGCGGGCTTTACTTACGGAATGATTACAACAGACGGCGATTGGAAGGCGTCGCTGGAAATGGGTGGTGTTGGAGCGGCTTATGGTGCTGGTGGTGCCGCTGTGGGCTACGTCCTGGGTTATGGTGCTGTCACTGCGTACGGGGGTAATGGAACTAGGCCTTTATCCAGTGCTGGGGAGGGGGGGGAAATGGTAACGGGTGCTAGGCTGTGGGGGGGTGAAGGGACAGGTAGTGCTCCTCCTCCTGAAGCTTACGCGGCCCCATTTCACTATGCTCCTCCGCCCGCCGCCCTTGTGTTGTAGCGAGCGGCTTTGTTGATTAGCTCAATAATTGACAGGTGTGGTGAGCTGCGTATTCGGGGTGTTATGATGGAGGCTCATCAAATTTGAGTTATATCTCGATGCCCAACAAGTACCCTGAAAAACAAGGATGGCATGTTCCCAAGCAGAAATATAAAGTCACGAATTGGGCTGAGTATAATGCTGGGCTCCGTTCAAGAGGCGACATTGAGGTCTGGACAAGATTCATGTAAAAAGTTCCACCTTGGCTATATAGTGTACAAACACTATCCAGATTTATCCTATTTACAGCTTCAAAAATCGCTTACCGGTTCGCTTGGATGTATCGATGGTGTAGTCTCCCAGCAAATTAATATGTTCGGTTCGGAATGGGGTTCTGGGGACATCCCCGCCAAAAAAGACATAATGCTCCACAGCTAGTGGATTGTGGGGCCTGTAGCCAAGTGTGGTTTCTACTTCAAGGCCTATTCTGACGTAATAGGGCTAATAATATCCTCCATGTTGAGTGCATTTTCAAATGAGAAGGAGTACGTCCCGTTCAAGTTGATGTTAACCCAGGCGACCGGAGACACTTGTTTCACTACCTCCAGCTTTTTTTCGTCACTGACTGAATCAAAGTGGTCCAGCAACTTACTCAAGATTAGTGAGTTAAAATAGATAATCGCATTCGTCAGTAATCGAGCGCATTCATTCCATAAGTCAATTTCACCATCGCTACCGCCCCTAAAACGATTGCCGTTGACTGAAGAGATCGCTCGCCTTAATTGATGGTAGGCTTCACCACGGTTCAAGGCACGTTGCACGTAGTTGCGCAGGCTGGCGTCATCAATGTAATCGAGCAAATACATCGATTTTATCATCCGGTCGTATTCCGTTAAAGCTTGCACCAACGGATGGTTAGCGCTGTAGGTCGAGAGTTTTCTTACCAGCGCAGCTTGTGTCGTTTTTTTCTGCTGTAGTGAGATCACAATTCTTTGCACAATATCCCACTCCTTTTCAATATAACCAGCCTTAATTGGTTTTTTTAATGCCAGCAATGGCGTCTTTTCTTCATCTGATAAAGTGAATAGACCATCAATGACTTTGCTGACTTTCGCGTAACGCGGCGCGAAAGTGTAGCCAAAAAGGTCAAGCAATGCGAAATTTACCTGGTTTGCGCCATGCGTATCGGTTGACAGTACATTAGGTTTTATCTCAGAGGTATTATTATAAAGTAAGTCGAAGATAAAATGTGATTCGTGCTCGTTCGCACCGATCACCCGTGCGTTAATCGGTACATGGTTTGCTACTAACGTGATGGCTGATACCCCTTTGTTGGTACCGAAATACTTGGAGGAGAAACGTGTTTTAAACGTGTTGATACGACATTCAAATTTCTGGCCGTCAGCGCTGGCATGCAATTCATTTTCTTGAATATTATAGTGTTGGAAAATCGGTAATTTGGTGATGGCATTACTGATAATATCATTGGCTTGATTAAGCGTTTCGAGCCGAACATAGTTGGCTTGAATCTGGCGCAGGTCTTCGTAGGAGCGGTCAGAGATATGAGCCATGCGATGAAGACCGTAATTGGTTCCATTACCGATCAATGTAGCGACCAGGTTATTTTTGGTGGCTTCGTTATGAGCTTGCGGAACACGGACATGCTCGAAGGCATTCAGGTACCCCGTTTCCCGGTCGACAAACCTCAATAGATCAACGACATGAACCTGCTTAAGTTTTTCAAAGAAGGGATTATTCAGTACGCTGCCCATACCTTTATTCGGTAGTCGCCACCCAGTTTTACCGCTGCGACTGCGCATGATGACCGATTGATTGTCGCCGTTACGAATTCGCTCACTGACATCGTCCAGTTTACGTTTTAGTGCTTGTTCGATATCACCAAGCAACTGGGAGACTGGTAATTGTAGCTTGTCCAGCTGTGACATTTTGATGAACTCATCTTTTTGACTCCAGTCTTTATCACTGATCAAATCATCCTCTAAAGCGCTATACTTAGTGGTATTTTGGATAAACAGATGCCCATTGAGCTTGGATTTTATACGCAGATACAACAGTACTTCGTAACGATGTCGATCAATAACACCATCCACATACAGATAGGGCGTTTGGCTGGGTTTGATAAAACGCTGATCAGTGCGTTGGCATTCACCGTATTCTGTAATATCAATTTTCGACTTGCTAATTTGTTCCCATAGGGCTGTTGTTGATTCCGATGCCTTGAAGTCCATTGCGAGAAACAGCGGCCGCAAGGTTTCTGTGATTAAGTCTTTATTCTGGTCGTAATATTTCCATTGGTAGTAATCGAGAGCGCGCTTTTCATCGTCGAGATACAGGCAGACGGAATCAATCTCTGAAGCATTTAGTAACTTAAGCGCTTGTTGCTTTACAACCCCGAAGGATAATTCATCACCCAAAGTCTTATCAATAAAGAGTCGTAATAATGCGCTGGCCTTACCAACATTGGCTGACGCCTTTGTCCATTCCAAATACGATTCTTCTTTGGCATATTGCTTGGCATTTTCGTTAAGCCTTCGGCAATGATAAACAAAAGCATCGGCGATGTGCTCGCTGATGGTTTTAAAGCGCACCTGTAGAAAGCAAAGTAAATAAAGTATTCGGGTGTTTTTATCAAAGCGCCTCAGTTTTGTAATGGTATAGTAATCAACAAGCGAGGCATAATATTCGATGTTGTGTGGTGATAGCCCTAGAGTTATCAATAGCGTATCAATGTTGTCAATATGCGGCTTAATATGGCTCATGCCTATTAGCTCTTTACGAACTTCCTTCGGTGTAAAGTCTTTCGCAGAGCGGCGAATATGCTTTAATTGGAATTCAGAATCATCACTAAATAGTTCACTAAAATATCTCGACAGCGACCCTGGCATATGCTCATTGATGGTGTCGAATATTCTTAAGTTGGTCGCTGTGATTGCTGCGATAACAACCCGCTGGAGTGTAGAGTATTTTGGGATAGTTATTTTATTGTGGGAGAGGAATTGTATGCACTCATCTAGAATATAGCGTGGCTCAATGCTTAGTTTTGCTATTTGAGCTGCCTTGGATTGTAGTTTCAGCTTCGCTGAATCTGAGAACCTGGAATAACCCAAAAGACCGACCACTTTCAGGTATAAACGCGTTCTTTGACGCGGGGGAAAGTTACGTGGCTTAAAGGCTTTTTCGGGAAATAATTCTGCGGCAACAAAATGAAAATCGTCTTTAACTTCCGAGAACGTAAAATTTAGAACGACTGGTTTGACTTTGAAATAGCCCAGAAGCAGCACAAAATATATTTTGTGATAACGGTCGACTATCGAGTCGATCTCAACAGTCTCTACGGGGTTCCGGGGACATCCCCGCAATTTGTTGCACGCACCGCTACAGCACAGTGAATACGGGGCCTGTAGCGAAGCATTGGTTTTATAACGGACCCCATACGTTCAGATTTGCGGACGGCTTGATGTAGTATGGATCATTTTGGAGCTCCCAGAATGACCCAAAGTGGTAAGCGTCTTACTATTCTAACTGAACCTGAGCTATATGATCTTTACTCACCACCGCAGTTCTCTACGGAGCAAAAGCATTTCTACTTTGCGCTTAATGATAATGAGAAGGCTGTTTTCGACCAGCTGAATGACCGATACAGTAAAATCTATTTTGTTCTGCTCCTTGGGTACTATAAGTTAAAGCCCGTCGTTTTGGAGTTCACCTACACGGAAATTGAAGCTGACTTCAAATTCATTTCCGATCAATTCTTCGACGGTACGTCAGTAAAAAAGCGTAATCTAGGCCGTCCCCAAAAGAGCAGGCTATATCAAAGAATTTACCAGCTTTTAGATCACTCAAAATTCTCTCTCCAGGAAAAGCAACAGTTAACCATCGAAGCTGAACGAATCTCATCTTATAGTATGGAGCCCCGTTATATTTTCGATGAATGTATTCACTATCTTTCGCGAAATAAAATCACCGTTCCCAAATACTCAACGCTTCAATTGATAGTCAGCACAGCTATATCAATAACAAAGGAAAAATTATTTGGGGTTATTAAAGCATCTAAGGCAAAAAGTTTGGTGGATTTTATTGATAGTCTGGTCAATGACGATTCAGAATTCCGTTTAAAACATATTCGCCGCTCTGCGAAAGACTTTACGCCGAAGGAAATTCGTAAAGAACTGACAGCCATGAGCCATCTCAAGGCACATATCGACGACATTGATACGCTGTTGATCACGTTAGGCTTATCGACACATAACATCGACTATTACGCCTCGCTTGTTGACTACTATACTATTACAAAACTAAAACGTTTTGATAAAAATACCCGGACACTTTATTTACTCTGCTATCTCCAGGCGCGTTTTAAAACTATAAGCGAGCATATTGCCGATGCCTTTGTCTATCACTGCAGACGGCTTAACGAAAGCGCCAAACAATATGCTAAGGAAGAATCATATTTAGAATGGTCGAAGGCGTCAGACAATGTTGGCAAGGCTAGCGCGGTATTACGGCTCTTTATTGATGAGACGTTGAGTGATGGCTTAACCTTCGGCGTCGTAAAGCAGCGGGCGTATAAGTTGTTAAAAGCCACGGAGATTGATTCCGTCTGCCTGTACCTCGATGATGAAAAGCGCTCTCTGGATTACTATCAATGGAAGTTTTACGACCAGCACAAAGACCTTATCACAGAAATATTACGACCGATGTTTCTCGCCATGGACTTCCAGGCGTCGGAATCAACGACAACCCTATGGGAGCAAATTAGTAAGTCTAAAATTGATATGACAGAATGCGGTGAGTGCCAGCGTGCCGACAAGCGTTTGATCAAACCCCGCCAAACGCCGTATCTTTATGTCGACGGCGTGATTGATCGGCATCGCTACGAAGTGCTGTTGTATCTGCTTATTTATTCCAAACTCAATGGACATCTTTTTATCCAAAAAACCACTAAATATAGCGCTTTAATGGATGATTTGGTCAGCGATGAAGACTGGTGTCAAAAAGAGGATCTCATCAAAACGTCTCAGTTGGACAAGCTCCAATTGCCAGTTCCGCAGTTACTCGGTGATATCGAGCAGGCACTAAAAATTAAGATTGATGGTGTCAGCGAGCGAATTCGTAGCGGCGACAATCAGTCTGTCATCATGCGCAGTCGCAGCGGTAAAAAGGGATGGCGACTACCGAACAAAGGCATGGGCAGTGTACTGAATAACCCCTTCTTCGAAAAACTTAAGCAGGTTCATGTCGTTGATCTACTGCGGTTTGTCGACCGGGAAACAGGATACCTGAATGCCTTTGAGCATGTTCGTGTTCCGCAAGCACATAGTGAAGCCACCAAAAATAATCTGGTCGCCACACTGATTGGCAATGGCACCAACTATGGTCTGCATCGCATGGCCCACATCTCGGATCGCACCTATGAAGAGCTGCGCCAGATTCAATCCAACTACGTTCGGCTCGAAACGCTCAATGAAGCCAATGATATCATCAGTAACGCCATTGCAAAGCTACCCATCTTCCAGCACTATAATATTCAAGAGAATGAATTGCATGCCAGCGCTGACGGCCAGAAGTTTGAATGTCGTATCAACACGTTTAAAACACGCTACTCCTCTAAGTACTTCGGCACGAACAAAGGGGTATCTGCCGTCACATTAGTGGCAAACCATGTACCTATTAACGCGCGGGTGATCGGTGCGAACGAGCACGAGTCGCATTTTATCTTTGACTTGCTTTATAACAATAGCTCTGAGATTACCCCCGGTGTATTGTCCACCGATACGCACGGCGCAAACCAAGTAAACTTCGCATTGCTTGACCTTTTTGGTTACACCTTCGCACCGCGCTACGCGAAAGTTAGCAAAGTTATTGACGGTCTATTTACGTTATCGGATGATGAAAAGGCACCGTTGCTGGCATTGAAAAAACCGATTAAGGCCGGCTATATTGAAAGGGAGCGGGATACCGTGCAAAGGATCGTGATCTCGTTACAACAGAAAAAAACGACACAAGCTGCACTGGTAAGAAAACTCTCAACCTATAGCGCTAACCACCCGTTGGTCCAAGCATTAACGGAGTACGACCGGATGATAAAATCAATGTACCTGCTCGACTATATTGATGACGCCAGCCTGCGTAACTACGTCCAGCGTGCCTTGAACCGAGGTGAAGCCTACCATCAATTAAGACGAGCGATTGCCTCTGTCAACGGCAATCGTTTTAGGGGCGGTAGCGATGGCGAAATTGACTTATGGAATGAATGTGCCCGGCTGCTGACCAATGCGATTATCTATTTCAACTCGCTGATTTTGAGTAAGCTGCTGGATCACTTCGATGCAGTCGGTGACGAAAAGATGCTGGCCGTCGTTAAACAAGTGTCTCCGGTCGCCTGGGTGAATATTAACTTGAATGGGACGTACTCGTTCTCGTTTGATGAAAATGCACTTAATATGGAAGATATTATCAGTCCAATCACGTCAGAATAGCTTGTCAGGTAAAATCAACGCCTCGCTACAAGCCCCGCATTTACTGGGCCATAGCGGTGTGTGCAACAAATTACGGGGATGTCCCCGGAACCCCGTAAAGGGAATTAAAACAAGCTTGGATCAAACTATAAATAGTTGAAAGAGATTTAATTGATGCCCCCCACTTTTTGATGCTCTCCATCTCAACGACACTCGATACGCTGATCAGCTGGCTTGAGC